>NZ_JBEXTZ010000002.1:0-220890 GCF_040614195.1 Amycolatopsis sp. NPDC006125 | reverse complement strand
CCCATCTCCTTCATGCCCTCGACGATGTCCGCCGGGTAGGCGTCCGCGTGCTCCAGCTCCTGGGCGTGCGGGATGATCTCCTTGTCCACGAACGAACGGACCGTGGACAGGATCTCTTGCTGCACGTCGGTGAGACCGGCGGTCCGAGCCAGACGGGCCATCTCAACTCCTCACTTTCGCCATGGCGCGGGCGAAATCCCGCATGGCTGGTTCCGGCACCGTGAAGTACGTGAAGCCGTACTTCTCCCGGTGCTGCTCAAGGGTGTCCGCCATCGCGCCCGGTGGCCCGGACAGGATGGTCGGCACGTCCGACACCTCACGGTGGTCCTCGAACCGGCGGGCCCCAGCGGCCGCGCGCCGACGGTCGCCGTCGGGGGCGACGGCGTGGAGGAGCAGGTTGAGCTCGAGGTCGGCGAACCGCTCCCCCGCGGCGTGCCGAACCTGGGCGACCCGCTCCCCCAGCGCGTCCGGCCCGAGAAAACGCAGACTGCCGGGGTTCGTGCCCGAAGTGGCGCCGCTGAACGCGACGATATCGGCACGCTGGGCCGCCAGCCGCAGCACCCGGTCGCCGTTGCCCGCGATGGCCAGCGGCGGCATCGGCTCCTGCACCGGCCGCGGCTCGTGCCCCGGGTCGGTGAGCAGCCGGCACAGCTCGCCCACTGTCCGTTCGAGATGGTCGACCCGCTGCCGCGCGCCGGACCACGGCAGCCCGGCGGCGTCGAACTCGGCCTTGACGTAGCCGGTTCCCAGCGCGACTTCCAGCCGTCCGTCGACGAGCCGGTCCGTTCCGGCGAGATCACGCGCGAGGAGCGCGGGACTGTAGAAGCCGGTGTTGAGCACGAACACGGCCAGCCGCGGGCGGGTCGTGGCCTCGGCAGCCGACACGAGCGCCGGGAACGGGGCGGGGAGGCCGAGGTGATCGGGCACGGCGATGACGTCGTACCCGAGGTCTTCGGCTTCCCGGCACCGGGCCTGCCATCCTGCCCGCGACGACGGCGTCAGCAGGTTGACGCCGAACCGGAAGGCGCGCTGGGTCATCAGCCCGCCTTCCGAATCGCGTACAGGGAATTCTCCCGGTCGGCGGTCACGTAAACGGTCCCGTCCGCGCCGACCGCCACGCCCCCGGAGCGGGCGTAGGGCTGGGTCAGGTACCCGACCGCGAGATCGTCGGCCAGGACCTGCTGCGCGCCGCCCGTGGTCACCGAGACCACGCGACGGCCACCGGCGTCGAGGACGATCGCCGCCCCGTCGGGCGCGACGGCGACCGCCCGGGGCGCGCCGAGTCCGCGGGCGATCTCGGTGACCGCCCCGGACGCCGGGTCGATCTCGAGTAGCCGCCCGCCGGTGGCATCGGCCGCCACGACCGTGCCCCGCGCGCTGAGGGCCAGACCTGTTGGCGCACCGAGGTTTTCCGCGAGAGGACGCAGTTGTCCGTCGACGATGTGCAGGAGCCGGCCGTGCGCGGGCTCGGAGACGACAAGACTGCCGTCGGCCAGTTCCACCGCGTCGGCGGGGCTGTCGAGCCCGTGCACCTCGCCGACCGGTTCGCCGGTCGCGCGGTCGAGGACCTGGACCGTGCCGATCAGTTCCGAGGTGAGCACGACGTGCCGGGCGGTGACGCTGATGCCCGACGGGAACTCCAGTTCGGAGGACAGCCTGCGGGCGAGTTCGGTGACCTTGCCGGTGCCGGGGTCGACGGTGCGCAACGCCGTGCTGTCCGCGACGTAGAGGGTGTTCCCGTCGAGGGCGATGTCCTGGGGGAAGGCGAGCGGGCTCGACGTCAGCGTCGTGGCGGCGCCGGTGCGCAGGTCGACCTCGGTGACCGAGCTGTCGGCCATGTTGCTGACGAAAGCGTGGTCCTGGGGCCCGATCACCATGTTGTCGGCGGCGGCGGGCAGGGTGGCGACGGTTTCCCGCGCGCCGCCCGCGGGGTCGATGCGCACGAGCTGCCCGGTCGCCCCGTCGAGCGCGTAGAGACGGCCACGGGAGTCGAACCGGACCGACACCGGTTGGCGGAACCCGGCGGCGACCGTGCTGCTCGCGCCGGTCTCCGGGTCGATGCGGGCCACCTCGCCGCGCTTGCCGAGCGGGCCGTAGATCATCCCGTCCGGCCCGAACGCGAACGCGTTCAACGAGCCGAGATCGCGGGCGACGAGCCGCGGCGCGGCACCGCCCCCGGGGTCGATTTCCCAGAGCCCGTCGGCGAAGAAGGTCTGCCCGACGTACAGGTGCTGCCGGGACCGGTCGAAGGCGATCGAGTTGACCCCGGGCAGGTCCTGCGCGACGGTCCGGATCCGGCCGTCGCGGTCGCGGCCCTTGACGGTGCCGGCGAGCGGGTCGGTCCAGAAGATCTCCCCGGAGGGGGCGACCACGAGATCATCGGAGCGGCCGTCCCGCTGGGGCACCAGGCCGGTGATCTTTCCGGTGGCGGGGTCGAGCGTGGACACGGTTTCCCCGGCGAGGTTGGCGGCGAGGATGGTGCCGTCGGGCGCGAGAGCCAGCCCGTTGATGGTGTGCAGGGCCGAGCCGGTGACGAGCCGTTCGAGGTGGTAGCCGGTCGTGCTGTCGGCGGTCGCGCAGGCGGTGGTCAGGACGAGTGCGGCGAGGAACGCGGCGGTGGTCACGCGTCGGTGGGTGAACAGGGCTCCTCCTCGCGAGTTCAGCGGGCGAGCCGGCCGGCGCCGGCGTAGATGGACTGGAACTCCAGGTAGTTGCCGAGCGCCTCGGGGCCGAGTTCCCGGCCGATGCCGCTGCTCTTCATGCCGCCGAAGGGCGCACCGAGGTCCTGCAGGTAGTAGTTCACGCCGATCGTGCCGGTGCGGACGCGCCGGGCGACGGCGATGCCGCGGTCCTCGTCCGAGGTCCACACCGAACCGCCGAGCCCGTACTCGCTGTCGTTGGCGAGGCGGACGGCCTCGTCGTCGCCGTCATAGGGCGTGATGGTGACGACCGGGCCGAAGATCTCCTCCTGGGCGATCCGCTCGCGGTTGTCGACGTCGGCGAACACCGTGGGCTCGACGAACCAGCCGCGCACGAGCCCGGCGGGACGGCCGCCGCCGGCCACGAGCCGGGCGTCGGACCGCAGGCCGAGGTCGATGTAGCCGCGCACGCGGTCGAGCTGCGCCTCGCTGGCCAGGGGGCCGCAGCCGACGTCCGGGTCGAGCGGATCGCCGACGGTCACGTTCCGCGCGTACTCCGCGACGGCCTCCACCACCTCGTCGTAGCGCGAGCGGGGAGCGAGGATTCGCGATTGGACGGTGCAGGTCTGGCCGTTGTTCTGGAAGCAGGCGTTGTCCAGCCCGGCGACGAAGGTGTCCAGGTCGGCGTCGTCGAGCACGATCGCAGCGGACTTACCGCCCAGTTCCAGGGTGCAGCGGCGGATCAGCCTGCCGCACTCGGCGCCGATGATCCGGCCGGCCGCGGTGGAGCCGGTGAAGGCGATCTTGTCCACCAGCGGGTGCGACACGAGCGCGGCACCGGCTTCGCGGCCCGCGACGACGATGTTGAGCACGCCCGGCGGCAGCCCGGCTTCGGCGGCGGCATCGCCGAGGACGTACCCGTCGAGCGCGGTTTCCGGCGGGGGCTTGAGCACGACGGTGCAGCCCGCGGCGAGCGCCGGGGCGATCTTCATCATCGCCAACACCTGTGGGTAGTTCCACGGCGTGATCGCCCCGACCACACCCACCGGCTCACGACGGACCACAGTGGACCCGGACGGGCTCGGCCGCACCTCTTCCAGCGGCAGCGTCTCGATCAGGTCGGCGTACATGTGCAGCAGACCGGCCGGCGCGTCGCCGTTGAAGGCGTTCGACAACCCGATCGGCATGCCGTTCTCGCGGCTGACCAGCACCGCGGTCTCGCCGGCGCGCGCGGCCAGCGCGTCGGCGAACCGGCGCATCACCGTCGCGCGTTCGGCGGCCGTGGTGCGGCCCCACGGGCCTTCGTCGAGGGCGCGGCGGGCGGCCCGGACGGCGGCGTCGATGTCGGCGTCCGTGCCGAGGGAGGCGACGCCGAGTGGCTGCTCGGTGGCCGCCTCCAGCGCGATCTGGGTCTCGGTTCCCCTCGGCGCGACCCACTGGCCGTCGATGAAGAACCGGGTCCGGTCCAGGCCGGTCGTCGATGCTGCCGTGACGCTCATCGTGTCTTCCTTTCCTCGGTGGTCGAACTTCCCGGGGGCGCGATGACCCGCCGGTCGTACAGGGCGCCGATCTCCGCGGCGGTCAGGCCGAGGACCTCGGCGAGGACGGCTTCGGTGTCCCGGCCCAGCTCGGCGCACTCGCCCGCGGGCCCGTGCTCGCCGTCGAACCGCAGGGGCGACCGCGCGGTGACCGCGGTGCCCCCGCGCGGCAGGGTCAGGTCGGCGAGCACGTCGTGCGCCCGCTCGCGGTGGTCGGTGACGAGATCCGCCATACCGCGGTAGCGACCCCAGAGCACCCGCGCGGCGTCCAGCTCCTTGGCGACCTCGTCGAGGTCACGCGCGGCGAACCACGGCCGGAGGATCGCCGCGAGGGTCTCGCGCAGCCGGTAGCGTTCGGACTCGTCGCGCAGGTCGGCGCTCAGAGCACCCTCGAGCGCCCCGAACACTGCGGCAGTTCCGGTCGCGGCCTGCAACGCCCGCCATTGGCCCCCGGTGAGGGCCACGACCATCACGCGCGCGCCGTCCCGGCAGGCGAAGTCGACGCCGAAGCTGCCGTAAACGTGGTTGCCGTGCCGGGGGCGGTCCCCTCCCCGGTCCGCGGCCTCGGACAACCAGCCGAGGTTGGCCACCCCCGCGAGCGCGACGTCGGACAGGGCGAGCTCGACGAACGTGCCCGCACCGGTGTGAGCCCGTCGGTGCAGGGCGGCGAGCACGCCCGTGGCGACGCTGAGACCGGCGACCAGGTCCCAGGCGGGCAGCACGTGGTTGACCGGGCCGGCCTGGTTCTCGGCGCCGGTGATCGACGGGACGCCGACCTCGGCGTTGACGGTGTAGTCGACCGCCGGCCTGCCGTCGGGATGGCCCTGCACCCGGACGTGGATCAGGTCCGGCCGCCGCGCAGCCAGCCGCTCGTGGGCCAGCCACGGCCGCCCGACGACATTGTCGATCAGCACGCCGCGGTCGGGCCCGGGCGCGGTGGCCAGCGCCAGGACCAGCTCCTGCCCTTCCGCGCTGCGCAGGTCGAGGGCGACCGAGCGCTTGCCCTTGTTGAGCGAGGCCCAGTAGTAGCTCTCCCCGCTGGGCGCCACCGGACGGCGGAGGTGGTCGCTGCCGCCGCCGACCGGGTCGATGCGGACGACGTCGGCGCCGAGCTGGGCCAGCGTCAGGCCGCCGGTGGGGCCGGCGACGAAGCTGGCGCACTCGACGACGTGCAGCCCGGCCAACGGTCTGGTCATGGTTCTCCTCGGCTCCGGCCGGGCACGACGACCGCCCGGCCCACGACGCGGCCCGCGTCGATGTCGGCGAAGGCGTGGGCGATGTCGTCGAGCGGGTAGGCGGTGACGACGGCCTTGACCCGGCCGTCGGCCAGCAGGTCTAGTGCTTCGGCGAAGGTGGACATCGCGGTGGAGCCGGAGCCGGTGATCACGGCCTCCTTCGCGAAGACGAAAGCCGGGTGGACCCGCAGCGGCTCCCCGGCGACCTGACCGGTCAGGACGTACCGGCCCGTGTGGGCCAGCGAGCGGAACGCCTGCCGGAACACGGCCGGGTGCCCGGTGTTGTCCAGCACGACGTCAGCGCCGTGCCCGCCGGTGGCGTCGCACACCCGCTGCCAGGCCGTGTCTCCCAGGGTCACCACGTGGTCGGCACCCAGGGAGCGCAGACGTCCTGCCGCGCGGCCATTTCCGGTGAGGGCGACGACCCGGGCACCCAGCGCGTGCGCGACCTGGACCGCGTGCAGTCCCAGGCCGCCGCCCGCGCCGGTGACCAGTACGGTCTCCCCCGCCCGGACCCGCGCGATGCGGCGCAGCGCCTGCAGACCGGTTCCGACGGCACACGCGGCCACGGCGGCCTCGGCCGGGTGCACGCCCGGCGGGACCGGCAGCAGCGACGATTCCCGGAGCACGGCGTACTCCGCGAACCCGCCGTAGGTGAACGCCCGTTGCGCGCACCGCAGCTCGTTGCCGCTCGCGCACGGCTCGCAACGCCCGCAGGTGCGGAACTGTTTCGCCGCAACGCGATCCCCGACGGCGAAGCGGGTCACGGCCGGTCCGGTGTCCACCACGGTGCCCGCGATCTCGTGTCCGAGCACGGCGGGCATCGGGAGTTTCAGCAGTCCGGCGCGGTCGGCCTGGTCGTGTCCGCACACGCCGCAGGCGGCGACCTCGACGAGGACTTCGTCGGCGGCGGGCACCGGCTGGTCGAGGTCGGTGACTTCGACGGCTCCCGGGGCGGTCAGCACTGCGGCGCGCACGCGGCGATCACCTTGCCCGGGTTGAGGATTCCGTGCGGGTCGAGCGCCAGTTTCACCGCGCGGTGCAGGTCCAGCACCGGTGCCGGCAACTCGCGCCGGAGCCCGTCGCGTTTGAGCAGTCCCACGCCGTGCTCGCCGGTGACGGTGCCCCCGAGGGCGATCGCCTCGTCGAGGATCTCCTCGAACGCGGCCTCCGCCCTGGCCCGTGCCGCCGCATCGCCCGCGGGTACGAGCAGCAGCGGATGCAGGTTGCCGTCTCCGGCGTGCGCGACGTTGGCGATGTGCACGTCGTGCCGCTGTCCGATGTGCTCGATCCTCGCGAGCATGTCCGGCACCGCGGCGCGGGGCACGCAGACGTCCTCGGTCAGCACCCGCCCGAGGCGTTCGAGCGCCGGGTAGGCCAGCCGCCGCGCGGTGAACAGGGCCTCGGCTTCGTCCACATCAGACGAGACAGCGGCCCAGGTGGCTCCGGCGCCGGTGAAACAGGCGAGCATCGTGTCGGCTTCCTGGTCACCGGTCTCGCCCGGCGCGTCGGTGCGACCGAGCAGCACGGCGCCGGCTTCGGCCGACAAACCCATGTTCTTCCAGGCGTCGACGGCCGCGAGGGTGTGCCGGTCGATCAGTTCGAGCGCCGACGGGACCAGGCCGGCAGCACTGACGGCGGCGACAGCGCGGCCGGCGTCGGTGAGGGAGGCGAAGAAGCCGGCGACCGTGCGTTCGGGCTCGCGCGCGGGACGCAGCCGCACGGTGACCTCGGTGATCACGCCGAGGGTGCCCTCGGAGCCCACCACCAGCCCGGCCAGGTCGTAGCCGGCGACGCCCTTCGCGGTGCGGCGGCCGAGGCGCACGAGTTCCCCGGTACCCGTGACCACCTGCAGACCGAGCACGTAGTCGCGGGTCACCCCGTACTTGACGCAACAGAGCCCGCCCGCGTTGGTGGCGACGTTGCCGCCGAGGGTCGACCAGGGCGCGCTCGCCGGATCGGGCGGGTACCACAGCCCGTGCTCCGCGCAGGCCGCCCGCAGGTGGTCGTTGACCACGCCGGGTTCGACGACCGCGAGCCGCTCGGCGACGTCGATCTCCCGGATCGCGGTCATCTTCTCCGTGGACAGCACGATCCCGCCGTCGACCGCGTTCGCGCCGCCCGACAGGCCGGTGCCCGCGCCGCGCGGCACGACGGGAACGCGATGCCGCACGCACGCGCGCACCACCTGCTGGACTTCTTCGGCGGTGTGGGGACGCACGACCGCCACCGGCTTGCCGTGCGCAGCCCACACGGCCTCGTCGTGCAGGTACCCGGCGGGGTCCTCGAGCAGCCGACCCGCGGGTAGCGTCCGGGTCAGCTCCGCCAGCACGCTCACGAGGCACCCCCGCTCGCCGCACGGAACTTGGCCATCCGCTCCCCGAGCTCGGCGCGGTACTGCTCGACGGTGGCGAGTTTGACGTGCTCGTAGCCGCGGACGAGGTCGGGCAGCCCGGCGATGTCGACCGCGAGGGCGTGGGTGTCCAGCCGGAGGGACGACGCGAGTTCCGCGGTGACGCGCTCGTACTCGGCGGCCAGTTCGCGTTCCAGTCTGCGCATCGCGGTGTGGCCGAAGGGATCGAGCCAGGTCCCGCGGAGCCGCCGGGCGGCCACCAGCATCCGGAAGACCGGCCGGAACCACGGGCCCAGCTCCAGCTTGCGGCGCATGCCCAGCGCCCGCAGCACCGGTGGGTGCAGGCGGTAGGAAACCCGGGCGTCGTCGCCGAACGTGGCGCGGACGAGGCGCTCCTGCGCGGGGTCGAGCGAGAGCCGCGCGACCTCGTACTCGTCCTTGTAGGCCATCAGCTTGTACAGGTTGCGCGCGACCGCCTCGGTCAACGCGGTGGCGCCCGGCACCGCCGCGGCTTCCGCGCGGCGCACCCGCTCGACGTGCTCGACGTAGCGGCGGGCGTAGGCGGTGTTCTGGTAGGCGATCAGGTCCGGCACGCGGATGCGCAGGAGTCGCGCGAGTTCCCCGTCCTCGTCGGCGCCGACGGTGGCCAGCAGTGCCCGCGCCGCGGTGCCGGGCACGCGCGGTGGTTCGGGCTCACCGCGCAGGGCGCGCAGCGTCGCGTCGAATCCCGCGCGGTCGGCCACGAACTGCCGCCCGCGCCGGAACGCCTGGAGGTTCGTCTCCACCTTCGTGCCGTTGAGCGTGATCGCTTCCTCGATCGCCTCGGCCGGGATCGGCAGCCCGCCGAGCTGGTAGGCGACGCCGGTCAGCAGGAGGTTCGCGTACTGGTCCTGGCCGAAGAGCGACTCGGAGAGGTCGCGCGCGTCCAGTGCGGTCATCGTCGCGGCGTCGGTCGTCTCGCGGATGCGGTCGAGCAGCGCGTCCTCGTCGGGGAACGCGACGCTCGTGTCGGTGACCATCGCCCCCGTCGGCACCCGCGCCGTGGAGACCACGGCGACCGTCCGCTGGGGATCGGCGACCGCCAGGTAGCGGGGGTCGGCGGCGACGAGTACATCCGCGCCGAGGTACAGGTCGCACTCCCCCGCGGCGGCCTTGTTGGCCTCGGCCTCGCCGATCTTGACATCGGAGACCACGGCACCGCCCTTCTGCGCGAGCCCGGTCTGGTCCAGCGAGCGGACGGGCAGGCCCGCGACGGTCGCGGCCGTGCCGAGGATCTGGGACAGGGTCACCACACCCGAACCGCCGACGCCGGTGATCCGCACGGTGAACCGGTCGGCCGAGGCGATCCGCGACGGCTCAGGCAGCTCGGCCGGGATCGGGTCCGCGACCGGTCGCCGCGCACCGCCCTTGCCGGGAACCACGGTGAGGAACGACGGGCAGTCTCCGGCCAGGCAGGAGAAGTCCTTGTTGCACGAGGACTGGTCGATGCGGGTCTTGCGGCCGAACTCGGTGGGCACGGGCTGGACGGACAGGCAGTTCGACTTCTCCCCGCAGTCGCCGCAGCCCTCGCACACCCGCTCGTTGATGACCACGCGTTCCGCGGGGTCCGGGGCGAGGCCACGCTTGCGCTTGCGGCGCAGTTCGGTGGCGCATTCCTGGTCGTGGATCAGCAGGGTGACGCCGTCGACGCGGGCGAGGGTTTCCTGGGCCTCGGTGAGCCGGTCGCGGTGCCACACCTGGACGCCCGGCGCGAGCCGGACCCGCCGGTAGCGGCGCGGATCCTCGGTCGTGACGATGATCCGCCGCACGCCTTCGGCCCGCATGACCTGGGTGATCCGCGGGATCGTGAGCACACCCGCCGGCTGCTGGCCGCCGGTCATGGCCACGGCCGAGTTGTACAGCAGCTTGTAGGTGATGTTGATGCCCGCGGCGACAGCGGCGCGGATGGCCAGGCTGCCGGAGTGGTGGAACGTGCCGTCACCCAGGTTCTGCAGCAGGTGGTCCCGGGTGACGAACGGGCTCATGCCCACCCACTGCGCGCCCTCGCCGCCCATCTGCGTCAGGCCGGTGATCTCCCCGCTCTGCTGCGGGCTGGTCATCAGCACGAGGCTGTGGCAGCCGATGCCGGCGCCGACCAGCGACCCGTCCGGTGTCTTCGTGGAGGTGTTGTGCGGGCAGCCGGAGCAGAAGTACGGCGTGCGGGTGGCCAGCGGGAGGGCAACGGTGCGCCGCGGCGGCCGCCACGCTTCGACCGACGGGAAGTCGCCGTGCGCGCGGAGCCGCACCGCCAGTGCCCCGGCGATGGTGTCGGGGTCCAGCTCGCCGTCCGCCGGGACGAGGGCGGCGCCGTCCGGGCCGCGTTTGCCGCTGACCGCGGGCGTGTCCGGGCGGCCGTAGAGCAGGTCCTTCAACGCGGCCTCGACGAAGGACCGCTTCCCCTCCACGACGATGATTTCGCGCAGCCCCGTGGCGAAGCGCTCGATGACCGTGGGCTCCAGTGGGTGCACCATCGCCAGGTGCAGCAACCGCACGCCGCGGCGGGCGAGCTCGGCGTCGTCGAGTCCGAGGATGCGCAGCGCCTGCCGCAGGTCGTGGAAGGTCTTGCCGGGCGCGACGATCCCGATCCTGGCGTCGCCGCGGCCGGTGATCGTGTCGAGGCGGTTGGCCGCGGCGTAGCGGCGCGCGAGTTCGAGCCGGGCGCCGTCCCGGGTGCGTTCGAGCCGGCCGAGGTCCGGTTGCAGCATCCGGGCGGTCATCTCGTGCGTGAACGGCCTGCCGTCCACGACCGGATCCGGTGCCACCGGGCGGATGCGGTCGGGATGGACCTGCACCGGACCAGCGCCGTCCGCGACGTTTGTAGCGATCTTGAAGCCGACCCACAGCCCGCACGCGCGGGACAGGGCGACAGCGTGCAGCCCGAGATCGAGCACGTCCTGCGGGTCGGCCGGGTAGAGCGTGGGCATGCCCAGGTCGGCCAGCAGCGGCTCGGAGCTGCCGGGCACGGTCGAGGACTTCGCCGCCGGGTCGTCGCCGACGAGAGCCAGTGCGCCACCGGACGGGTGGGTGCCCATCAAGTTGTTGTGCCTGAGGGCATCCGAGGCGCGGTCGAGGCCCGGGGACTTGCCGTACCAGTACCCGGTCACGCCGTCGACGCGGCGGTGCGGTGAGGCCGCCGCCAGCTGAGCCCCCTGCACCGCGGTCGCGGCGAGCTCCTCGTTGACCCCCGGCCGGAACACCACCTCGTGCTCGGCCAGCAGGCCGGCCTGCCTGCCCAGTTCGAGGTCGTAACCGCCGAGCGGCGATCCTTCGTAGCCGGACACGAAGGCCGCGGTGCGGAGTCCGGCCCGGCGGTCGGCGCGGCGCGCGTCGACCGGCAACCGGGCCAGCGCCTGCACACCGGTCAGGTGGAGGACGCCGTCGGTCACCAGGTAGCGGTCCTGCAGACGTGCGGTCATGGGGTGGTTCCTCCGTGCGGCAGGGACAGTGCGGGGGCGAGGTTTCGGAGCTGGCCGAGGACGGGTGCGAGGCCCTCGCCCCGCGCGGTCAGGGGGTGGATCGCGACGTGGTCGGCGCCCGCGTCGAGGTGCGCGCGGATCCGCCCGGCGACGGTGTCCGCGTCACCCCACGAGATGAGCGCGTCGACGAGCCGGTCGCTGCCACCGCCGGCGAGGTCGTCGTCGGTGAAGCCGAGGACACGCAGGTGGTTGACGTAGTTGCGCAAGGCGAGCCGGGTGGCCACGTGTTCGCGGGCGAGGGCGCGAGCGCGTGTCGCGTCACTGTCGACGACCACCGCTTGCTCGGGCACGAGCAGCGGGCCGGGGCCGAGGCGCTCGCGCGCAGCCGAGGTGTGCGAGGGCGGGACGAAGAACGAGTGCACGCCGTCCGCCCGGCCTCGGGCCAGATCCTGCATCCGTGGCCGCAGCGCCGCCAGGACCCGGGGCACGGACACGGCCGGCCGCAGTCCCCGGTAGCCGGCGGCGTCCAGCGCGTCGAGGTACTCCGCCAGCGCGGTGCGGGGCCGATCGTGCCCCTGCCCGCGCCCGGCCTCGGCGTGGCTGACGCCCAGGCCCAGCACGAACCGGCCTGGGAAGGCCTCGCCAAGGGTGTGCGCGGCCGCGCCGGCGGCGATCGCGTCCCGGGCCCAGATGGTGGCGACACCGGTGGCGACCGTGATCCGGGCGGTGGCGCCGAGCAGGAGTGCGGCGTGGGTGAAGACCTCCTTGTGCACCGGCGATTCCCCGATCCACAGGGCGCCGTAGCCGAGCTCCTCGATGGCGGCGGCCGCAGAAGCACCCTGCGCCGCGGGGACCTCGCCGAGCACCGACAGCCACACCCCGGCCGGCCCGATCCGGGCCGCCGCCTCCCGCGCGGTGGTCACGCCGGGCCTCCGGGCCCGAACTCCGGCAGGAACACCGAGTCCCCGACCTCGCGGAAGGACACCACGACCGGTTCGCCGATCACCGGATCGGCCCGGCCCGTCCACGTAGTGGTCAGGTTCGGGCCGCTGTCCAGGCGGACCTGCACCACGACGTAGGGCACCTCGTCGCCGGCGAAGTACCGCTTGTGGAACCGGACCCACGTGTGGACGCGGCCGGTCCCGGTATCGGTCACCCAGCCGATGTCGGTGCCGAAATCGCGGGGGCAGACGGGTCCCGGCGGCCAGAAGCGCTGCCCGCAGGCGCGGCATTCGGGGATGCGCAGCTCGCCCCGGGCCGCGCCGTCGAGGTGCTCGACGTCTTCGGGGTAGCGGATGGGCAGTGGTCGTGCAGCGGTCATGGCGGTCACCGGTCCTTGCAGAAGATGAGCGAGTCGCCGAACGGGGTCGCCCACTGGACGACCTCGCAGCCGGGCACCTGCCGCGGCCCGGCCTGGCCCCGCAGCTGGCGGGTGGCTTCGATCAGGTGCCCCCACCCGCAGATGTGGGCCTCGGAGAGCAACCCGCCGGCGGTGTTGGTCGGCAGGTCGCCACCCAGCTCGATCCGGCCGTTCTGCAGCCACTCGAGCGCTTCGCCTTCGCCGGTGAAGCCGAAGCGTTCGAGCACGAACACGACGTTGGGCGAGAAGGCGTCGTAGAGCTGGAGCGAGTCGACGTCGCCCGGTCCGCTGAGGCCGGCCATCGCGTAGACGGGGTTGGTCTCGGCGCGGCGGGTGTCGCCCTGGGAGAAGACTCCCAGCCCGGGTGGGGCGAAGATGAACTCGTCGCGTCCGGCGTGCAGTCCCTGCATCCCGCCGACGATCACCGCGGGCTGGCGCAGATCCCGCGCGCGCTCGACCGTGGTCACCAGGAGACAGCCACCGCCGTCGCTGAGCAGCGCGAAATCAGGACGGCGCAAGGGTTCCACCACGTATGGCTGAGCCACGTAGTCCGCCGGCTCGAGCGGTTTGGTCAGCTGCGCGTTCGGGTTCAGCCGGGCGTGGCGTCGGAAGGCCATGGGCACCGCGGAGATCAGCTCGGGGTCCTGGCCGTAGCGGGCGCAGTACCGGCGCAGCGCCATCGCCGCACCCGCGCCGGGTGCCGTCATCCCGTAGTGCGGCAGTTCGCCGTGGGACCCGCCGCCCTGGCGCAGCCCTTCGAGGTCGTCGGCGCCGCCCACGACGCCGAGCCCGGAGAACGCCACCCCGGCCGCGCAGGCGGCGACCTCCGCAGTGCCGAGCGCCACCGCCTGCACGGCGGCCTGCAACGCGGGACCGACGAACCGGCCGTGCGTCCAGGTCTGCAGGGCGGCGCGGATGCGCAGGCCGAACGCCTCCGCCATTCGGTCGTAGTCGACGGCCAGCGGGTAGCCGACGTTGGTGAACAGGCCGTCGACGTCGTCCGGGCCGAGGCCGGCGTCGTCGAGCGCGAGCCGGAGTGCCTCGGCGGCGAGGTCCAGGCCGCTGCGCTCCGACGCCCGCGACAGTTCCGTGATCCCGATTCCGACGATGGCCACCTGGCGCAAGGGCCCGAGGGGCATGATGTGTCCTTTCGCGACGACACGCTCAGACGAGCGCGTGGGCGTTGGCCGGGCTGCCGACTCCACGCGGCAGCGGCAGAACGCCGGAGAAGAGCAGGAAGTCGTAGCGGCCGCGCTCCGCGCACGCCCGGGCCAGGCGGGGCAGGTGCCACAACTCGCCCAGCGGCATGCCCTGCAGCGCGATCAGCCTGCGGTGCAGGAAGCCCTTGGCGCGGTCGACCGGGAACACCTCGACGCCGACGTTGTCCACCGCGACGGCCGCGAACTCGTTGTCCCACAGGTGAGCCGCCATGTCCTTCGACGACTCCAGCCCAGGGCAGGCGAATCCCGAACCTATCGTGCCGCGCAGGCGGGCCCGGTGTTCCGCCGGCAACGCCCGGTACCACTCGGTCCACCCGGTGCGGACCACCAGGATGTCGCCCGAGCGGAACTCGGTGCCCTGGGCCGCGGCGACCTCGTCGAGCATCGCCGCGGTGATCTCGACCGGCTGGTCCGGCGCGAGCGGGGTGCCGCGCGCGGCGAGGTGACCCGCGACGTCGACGAGGACACCCCGGCCGCCGAAGCCGTGTCGCGCCCACCGGTCGATCCCCAGCACGTCGCTGGTCGCCAGGTCCTCCTCCGACCGGCCGCCCCAGTAGCCGTGCCGCCCGGCCTTGATGTGCCGCAAGCCGTCCCACTGCGAAGACCCCTGCAGGTAGAAGGCATCGAGCTTGTCGTCGTGCCCGGCGGCGGTGTCCTCGACGACGTGGCGGTAGGTGCCCCGGTCGTCGAACAGGCCGGGATCCGGCTCGTTCAACGGCAGGGTCAGCGGGATCATCTCCCCGGTGCGGACGGCTTCGACGGCCGCCAGCCGCTGCTCGCGCCCGATCAGGTTCAGCGTCCCGATCTCGTCGGCTCGCCCCCACACGTCCCAGGCGTGGTGCTCGTCGCGGCCGGCGAGGGTGGGCAGGTCGGTGAAGGCGGGTGTGCGACGCACCCGCGTCCCGGTCATCGGGCGGTCTCCAGCATCTCGCGCAGCTTCACCTTGCTGACCTTGCCCGTGTCGGTCTGCGGCACCGACCGCGGATCCATGACCACGAACCGCGCGGGCACCTTGTAGCTGGCGGCCCGGCCGCGGATGTAGGCGTCCAGCCGCCGCACGAGCTCGTCCCCGCCCGCCGACCAGCCGGCGTCCGGCACCACCACGCAGGCCATCTCCTGATCTCCGTCCGGAGTGGACAAGCCGATCACGTAGGCCTGGTCGACGTGGTCGTGCTCGCTGACGATGCCCTCGATCTCCAGGGGCGCGACGTTGATGCCCTTGATCTTGAGCATTTCCTTCCACCGGCCGCCGAACGCGAGCCGGCCGTCCTCGTCGATCGACCCGAGGTCGCCGGTGCGGAACCAGCCGTCCGCCGAGCGGGTGCCGGCGTTGATCTCCGCCGAGCCGAGGTAGGCGTCCATGACGCACCCGCGCACCTCGATCTCGCCGGTCACGCCGGGCGGGCACGCGGCGCCCGTGGCGTCGACGATGCGGATCCGCTGGGTGTCCAGCACGGTGCCCTGGGTGTGCAGCTTGATGTCCAGCGCGTCGTGGGCGTCGGTCATCGTGACGAAGCCGTAGGACTCGGTCAGCCCGTAGGCGCTGCACGCTTCGGTGATGCCGAGGCCCTCGATCGCGAGCCGCTTGTCCTCGGCGTTGAACCCCACGGGCCCGGTGCGCAGCGACGAGATGTCCCTGGTGCCGAAGCTCGGGGCGGCGAGCAGCGCGCGCACCGCCGTGGCCAGGCCGTAGCTGACCGTGCAGCGCTCCCGCTCGATGAACTCCAGCGCCGCGTCCCCCTCGACCTTTTCCTGGACGCACAACGCGGCGCCGTGGCTCAACGCCACCGGAAGCGCGTTGCATGCGCCGTAACCGAAGAACAGCGGCATGGCGAACCAGATCCGGTCGCCCGGCCGCACGTGCATCCGCTCCCCCATGGCGCGGCCGTTGCGCAGCAGCTTCCCGTGTTCGAGCGGCACCGGTTTGGGCAGCGCCGTGCTCCCGCTGGTGTAGAGGATCATCGCGAGGTCGTCCGGGGTCGCGACGTCGGCGGGCGGCGGTCCCGGCTCCGCGCCGGGCGGGAGCGGTTCGGAAGCGGGCCACAGCAGCGCACCGAGGTACCCGCGGGTGCGACGGCCGGGAGTGAACACCTCGCCGTGCCCCGCGGCCGCGAGCTCGGCCGGCATGTTCTTGCCGAAGACCTCCTCGTCGGTCACGACCAGCCGGAGTTCCGCGGTGCCCATCAGGTGCGCCAGCTCCGCCGAGCGGTACCAGGTGTTGATCGGGACCGCGACCAGCCCGGCGCGGTGGGCGCCGAGCATGGCCACCAGCCACCGCAGCCCGTTGGGCAGCAGGATCCCGACCCGCTCCCCCGGCCGCAGCCCGGCGGCGGCGAAAGCCCCGGCGAGTTCGTCGCAGCGCCGGGCGAACTCGGCGAACGTGATCCGCCCCTCCGGTGCCACCACGGCTTCCTGGTCGCCGAAGCGTTCCGCCAGCGCCGCAAGCGCTCGCGGGAACGTGCCGGGCCACCCACCGTCGTGTTCGGTCACAGTGCTCATGTCCGTCCTCGTGTCGTCGATACGGGTCATCACTCACCGGTCCGCACGACCACGTCGGCGCGGACCAGCGCGCCGGTGTCGGGGTCGGCGTACTCGACGAGCTGGACTCCTGGCCGGGCGTGGCACCACTGCCCGCGTTCGGCCAGCCGCTCGTGGGCCGCGCTCCGGCGCACCACCAGTCCGTCCTCGCGGGCCCAGCCCCGACGCAACCCGCGGATCCGCTCACGCTCGGCGCTCGTGGCGGCGTGATCGGGACGCCCTGCGTCGTCGAGCACGACTCCGTAGGAGACCCGCGCCGCATCGGCGGTCACCACACCTGATCGCACGTCCGCCGCCACCAGGGCGGGGTCTCGCTCGAGCGGATCGCCGAACCCGCCACCACCACCGACGCGCAGGACGACCACGTCACCCGCGCCCACGGTCAGCCCGAACTGCTTGCCCTGCAACGGTGTCGCCGGCGCCGCCAGGTCGCCAACCGCGCGCGGGATGCGGCCCTGGGCGAGCGCCTCGTCCGCGCGAGCCCCGCTCACCAGGGCCGAGCCGCTCGTCGAACCCGGGTAGCCGCCGAACACCCCGGACGGCGGGACCTGCCAGCACGCCGCCATCACGTGCTCCTGACCGCCCGGCGTGTACCAGGGCATGAACGCCAGGTCGATCCCCGCCCCGCCACGGGTGCGGCCCGGTCCGCCGGAGTTCGGGTTGATCCGCCGCCAGAGGTACAGCGCCGGGTAGACGAGCTCGTTGATCTCGATGTCGGGGATGCTGTTCTGGGGCTGCGCGAGAACACCGCTGACGTCCATGCCGTCGGCGACGGCCTGCGCACCCGCCCCGCTGCCGCCGCCGTTCATGTCCGGGAACGGGACCAGGCGGCCGTCCTCGTCGGGCGCGTAGAAGAAGCTGGCGCTCCACGAGTCCTGCCACGGCGCCATCACGTGGTCGCGGACGAAGGCGTTGTCGCTGCCGGCCTGCAGGTCGGCGAGCAGCCGGGTGACCAGCTTGCCGATCCGGAAGCCGGTCTCGATGTGCCCGGCGCCCATCGGCGCCGGCATCCGCGCGTCGCAGATGGTGCCCGGCTTGGTGACGACCTCGATCGGGCGCAGCGTGCCCTGGTTGATGGGCAGGTCCGGCAGCAACGTGATCAGCAGCGGGGACACCACCGCGCCGAGCGTGGTCGCGGCGCTGACGTTGATGAAGCCGTCGGTCTGCGGCGCGGATCCGGTCAGGTCGAACCGCAGCTTGTCGCCGGTGACCGTCAGCGTGCACCGAACCGGGTACAGCTCGTCGGTGTGCCCGTTGTGTTCGGCGAACTCCTCGCCCGTGTAGGTCCCGTCGGGCAGGTCCGCGATCCGGCGGCGGACGGCTTGCTCGGCGAGGTCCTTCGCCGCCTCGACGTAGGTGCGGAACGTGCCGGGGCCGTACTGCCCGATGAGCGCCTGCAGCCGCTCGTCGCAGCGGTGGCAGGCGGCGATGAAGCAGCGGATGTCGTTGAGGACCAGTTCCGGGACGCGGATGTTCGTCTCGATGATCCGCCACACGTCCTCGACGAGCCGGCCCTGGTCGACGATCTTGACGCCGGGCAGCCGCAGCGCCTCGCCGTAGGCCTCGGTGGCGATCGGGTTCATCCCGCCCGGCGCGAACCCGCCGAAGTCGTTCACGTGCGCCTCGGCCCAGCACCACGCCATCAGCTCGTCACCGAAGAAGATCGGGCGCACCACGCCGACGTCGACGGCGTGCGCGTTGCCGGTGGTGAAGGGGTCGTTGCACAGGAACATGTCCCCCGCGCGGATCTCCGAGCGCGGGTAGGTGGCGAGGATGTGCCGCACGGCCTGGCGCGCGGCCCCCAGGTACATGGTGATGTACCCGGCGTAGCTGATGATGTCGCCCTCGGCGTCGGCGATGAAGGTGGAGAAGTCGACCGCCTCGGCGATCGCCGGGCTACCCGAGGCGCGCATCATCACCGTGCCCATCTCGGCGGCGACGTTGTCCAGTGCCTTGGCGAGGATGTCGACGTCGACCGGGTCGAGCCGGATGTCGTTGCCCGCGGTCATGCCGCAACCTCCGTGTCGGTGAGCAGGTAGTTGCCCCAGCCGTCGACCCGCAGCTCCCAGCCGGCGGGGAGCAGGATGGTGGTCAGCGGGTGCTCGAGCAGTGCCGGGCCGGGCACGACGGCGCCGGACGGCACCGCCGCGTGGACGTCGACCTCGGTCTCCCCGCCGTCAGGGAGGTGGACCCGTCGGCGCGCGACCGGCCGGAGCACCGCCCCGGTTTCCGGCTCCTGCCGGGCGAGGTCGACGGGGTCGACGCGGCCGGTGGCCGTGACCCGCACCGCCATCAGCACCACCGGGCTGCCGACCCACGCAGTGCCACTGCCGTATTCCTCTTCGTACTTCGCGGGGAAGCCCACCTGGATCGCGGTGAGGTCCGCCTCGGCGAGGTCGTCTCGGCGCGGGATCGGGATCCGCAGTTCCCACTGCTGCCCGGCGAACTTGAACTCCCCCTCCCAGCGGACCTCGATCCGGTCGTCGGGATACCCTGCAGCCCGCAGCGCCGCGACCAGTTCCGCGTCGAGCTCGCGCAGCGCGTCGACGACCGCGCTCGCGTCGCCGCCCTGCCACATGGCCGACCGCGCCCTGGTGCGGACGTCGTCGCTGGAAAGCAGGCCACGGGCGGAGAACACGGCGGCGTCGGCCGGGACCACGACCCTCCGGATGCCGACCGATCGAGCGATGGCGGCCGCGAAGAGGCCCAGCGCGCCACCGAAGGCCACCATGGCGAACTCGCGCGGGTCGTGACCGCGTTCCACGGTCACCCCGCGCACGGCGTTGCCCATGTCGGCGACCACCATCCGGTGCACGGCCACGGCCGCCTGCACGGCGTCGACGCCGAGCGGTTTGCCGATCTCCCGCGCCAGGGCCTCCCGCGCGCCGTCGACGTCGAGCGCCCGGCGTCCGTCCAAGAAGGACATGGGATCGAGGAGCCCGAGCACGGCGGACGCGTCGGTCACCGTCGGCTCCGTGCCGCCCTTGCCGTAGCAGATCGGTCCCGGTTCGGCACCCGCGCTGCGCGGGCCGACCTGCGGCACGCCGCGCGCGTCGAGCCAGGCGACGCTGCCGCCGCCGGTGCCGATTGGCAGGACGTCGATTTTGGACAGAGCGGTCAGGAAGCGCCCGCCCAGTGTGACCCGCTGGGTGACCTGGGGCGTCGCGTCCCGCAGCACCGACACGTCGAAGGACGTGCCGCCCATGTCCGCGGTGACGATGTCGCGGATGCCCAGCCGGCGCGCGAGCGCCCGTGCGCCGATGACGCCGCCCGCGGGTCCCGAGTCGATCAGTGTGATCGGCCGCTCCCGGGCCTCCGCGGCGCTCACCGTGCCCCCGAAACCCTGCATGAACGCGATGGGCACGCGCAGCCCGCGCGCGGCGAGCTCCCGCTCGATCCGCGCCGTGTACTCCGCGACCCGGATGCCGGTGAACGAGTTGAGCACCGTGGTCATCGTGCGCTCGTACTCGCGGATGACCGGGTGCAGCCGGGAGGAGACGCTCAGGAAGAGTTCCGGGTGTTCGGCCTCGATGATCGAGGCGAGCAGGTCCTCGTGCACGGGATTGGCGAAACCCCACAGCAGCGAGACGGCGATCGAGTCGACGCCGGCGGCGACCAGCCCGGCGATCGCGCGTCGCGCCTCCGCCTCGGCCAGCGGCACGATCACCCGGCCCTTGCGGTCCACCCGCTCGGCCACCTCGGCGACGTGCTCGCGGGCGACGATCTGGGGGATGTTCAGCTGCTTGTGGTGGTCGCGGTGCGCGTTGCGAGCGGAGCGCGCGATGAGCAGGTTGTCCCCGAAGCCCTGCGTGGTGATGAGGCCGACCGTGGCGCCGCGCAGCTCGGCGACCGCGTTGGTGACCACGGTCGTGCCGTTGACGAAGCGCGTGGTGGCGGCGAGCAGCTCGGACAACGGCAGGCCGATCCTGGCGGCGAGGTTGTCCAGCGCCGCGAGGAGGCCGATCGTGAGGTCGCCGGGGGTGGTGTCGGACTTGTCCGCATAGGACCGACCAGTCGAGTCGATCGCGGCCACGTCGGTGAACGTGCCACCGATGTCACAGCCGATCTGGAACGTGACTGAGGAACGCAACGTCATTGTCCTTCCTGGGCCGGGCGCGGGAGGAATCGGCGCACCGCCTGCGCCTGACATTAGAGACGACATGGCGTCGAGTCAAGCAACAGTATGTTGTCTATTTCGCGCGGACCGCGGGTGTCAGCGCAGCCGCGCCACGAGATCCGCGGTGTCCGGGCAGGATCCGGGTTCCCGCACGGTCCGGACGACGCCGGCCGCCGCGGAACCGAGCACCGGGTCCGCGTAGGTGCGGAACTTCTCCCCCACCTCCGCCGCGGTCAGGTTCACGGTGTCGCGGCTGGTCGCCGAAGCGATACCGCCGCCGGCCAGCCGGACGGTCACCCGCGCGTCCCTGCGCACGGGAAAGGCCCGGTCGGCGACCGGATCGACGCCCACCTCGATCCGGGCGGCCAGGTCCGCGAGCGCGGGGTCGAGCGGACCGGAGTACCGGTGGGGCCGCAGTGCGCCATCGGTCAACGCGGCGGCCACCGCGAACTGGAGGCTCATCTGGCGGGAGATCGTCGTCGCCAGGGAAGTTCCGTTGTCACACCCGGGATAGCGCGCCGCGGCACCGGAGGTGTGGATCGTCGCGCCGGCCACCGCGCCAGGCTCGATCCCTTGCGCGGCCAGCTGTCGCGCGGCGTCGATCGCCTCCTGGGTGAGGGCGCAGGAGGGATGGGCTTTGAAGAACGTCGCCGAGATCGCCATGCGGTCCGGCCGGACGCGTGGCTGTCCGGCCGGATCGCGGGCACCGCCGAACGCTTGGCGCAGACCGAACACGCCCTCGACGGCCGATGCCGCACCCGTCGCCCCCTCGCGCGCCAGGAGGGCAGCGACCAGCCCGGCACGGCAGGCGTTCGCGTTCTGGAAGAACACTTCCGTGGTCCCGTCCGGCGCCCACTGGCAGATCCCGGCCGACGAACTGGCGGCCATCCCGAGCGCGTGCACTGTGGTGGCCCGGTCCAGCCCGAGCAGGTGCGCCGCGGCGGTCGCGGCGCCGAACGGGCCGAACACGCTGCTGGCGCGCCATCCCCGCGCGACGAAGTCCTCGGTCAGCACCGCCGCCGCGACCTGGGCGATGGTCTCGTACCCGAGGACGATCGCCCGGAGCACGTCCAGCAGCGGTGTCCGGAGCCGCTCCCCGACGGCCAGTGCCGCGGGGATCACCACGGTTCCCGGATGCACCCGGCTCTCGGCGTGGGTGTCCTCGTGCAGAAGTGCATGGCAGGCCACCGAATTGGCGAAAACGGCGTCCGCCGGACCGCTCCGCTGCCCGCCGGCCGCCCAGATCGTGCTGTCGTCACCACTGCCCGCGATCGCCCTGGCCTGCTTGACCCACGGCATCTCCCGTCCGCCGTAGACGCAGGCGAGGGCGTCGAGCAGGCAGGTGCCGGCCTGCTCGACCACCTCGGGCGCGAGCTGGGGCGCGACCTCGTCGAGCTGCGCGGCGAGGTCGGCGAGGAACACGGTCACACCCCTTCGGGCGAGCGCTTCCCGGTGGCCACCGCAACGTCCGGTGCGAGGAGTTGCGGGCGCCGCCGGCGCACGACGAGGGCCGCCACGACGCTCAGCAGCGCGCCGAACATCAGGAACAGCGCCGGCGACCGGTTGTCACCGGTCACCCGCACGAGGGTCTGGCTGATGTAGAGGGCTGGGCCACCGAGCAGGGCCGCGGCCAGCGCGAACCCGACCGCGAACACCGTGGCGCGCACCCGCGCCGGGACGACCTCGATGTAGGTGGCGGGCGCGACCGAGGTGTACAACGCCGGCATCACGCCGAGCAGCACGGTGACCAGGATCGCCGTGCCCAGGCTCGACGCCGAAGACAGGGCCAGGAACAGCGGGTACGCCGCCACCAGCGTCGTCGCGGAGACGCCGAGCAGGATCGGCCAGCGCCCCCACCGGTCCGACAGCGGGCCGCCCACGGCGACGAGCACCACCGCCACGGCGATGCTGACAACCGTGGCCAGCGTCGCCTCCTTCTGCGTGAAACCGAGCTGGATGAGGTAGGACTGCGCGTAGGTGAACGCGACGTAGTAGCCGATCTGCTGGAACGCGGCGACGCCGAAGATCAGCACGATCAGACGCCAGTGCTTGGTGAACGACTCCTTGGCGGGTGACGTGGTGACCTGCGCCTGGTGCTCGAGCGCGCGGAACTCCGGCGATTCCTCGAGCCGGGAGCGGATGTAGAGGCCGACGAGCCCGAGCGGCAGGGCCAGGAGGAACGGGATCCGCCAGCCCCACGACGCCAGCGCCGCCGGTGTCAGCGTCGCGCTCAACAGCAGCACGACACCCGCGGCCAGCAGCAGGCTCGCCACACTGCCGATCTGCACGCGGCTCGTCATCGCGCCACGTTTGCGCTGCGGGGTGAACTCCGCGGCGTAGGTCATGGCGGTGCTGTACTCGCCACCGGCGGCCAGCCCCTGCAGCAACCTGCAGACCACCAGCAGGATCGGCGCCCACAGGCCGACGGAGGCCGCCGTGGGCAGCAAGCCGATGACCGTGGTGGCGCCGGCCATCAGGACCAGGGTCGCCACCAGGGAGGGTTTGCGCCCGATCCGGTCGGCGATCGAGCCGAAGATCAGCGAGCCCAGGGGCCGCACCACGAAGGCGACCCCGAAGACCGCGAACGCCGACAGCAGGGCGACGCCGGGCTGCGCGCCGGGGAAGAACAGTTTCGAGATCAGGACCGTCAGAAAGCCGTAGACCGCGTAATCGTAGGTCTCGACGGTGTTGCCGACGGCGGCCGCGAAGGTCACGCGCCGCATCAGGCCGGGAGGCGGGGCGGCGGGGGTGGTGGACATGCGAGGCTCCCAAGTCGTCGTTGACGTGAAGAACGAGACCGGCGAACCGGCGCGCCTTCCCTGGCGACGCCCCGGCGGCCGACGACGAATGCAAGCCGGACCGCACAGGGTTGCGGGCCGCTCGCGTGACCTGCCCGCACGAGTGAGTCAGGCCACGCAAGGAGCGTAAAGACGACATCCTGTCGAGTCAAGCGTCAGCTTGATGTCCGAGTGTTCTTCCGTCCGGCGCCGGCGAGGCCGAGCGCGTCCACCCACATCCCGGTCACGACGTCCAGCAGCTCCTCCCGTTCGATCACGAACACCTTCTGCACGATCGCACGGAAGCAGAGCTGGTCGAGCTGCACCATGAGCAGTTCCACCCGCAGCCGCTGCGTCTCGCGCCGCCTCGGGGGGAACTTGGCGAGGTATTCGCCCAGCCCGGCAGCCAGCTGGTCCAGCTGATCCTTCCACCGGGCCGCGACCTCGAGGTCGCTCGCCATGGCCTCGTGGATGGCGGGCAGGAGGGGCGCCTGTTCCTCCCACCAGACCAGCGCCCGGTCGAGCCATTCGCGCACGCTCGCAGCCGTGCCCTCGGCGAGTGCTGCCCCGAGCAGCGACCAGTACTGGGCGCTCTGCTGTTCCCGCACCGTCCGGTACACCTCGGTGAAGACCTCGGCCTTGTTCGGGAAGTGCAGGTAGAACGTCGCCCGGTTGACGTTCGCGGCCTTGGTGATGTCCCCGATGGACGCCTGCCCGTACCCTCGCTCCTCGAACACGCGCCGCGCCGCACCCACGATGCGCTGCCGCGTCATCCGCCGCTGCTGCTCCCGAACCGACAGCAACTCCGTCGACTCACTCGACACCATGTCGTCCACAATTCGATGATAGGCCAGACAGGGGCACCGGAACTCCCGTGCCACCCCGATCGGCGAGTGGTTCACCTTCGTCCTCCATCGCACTCGACGCCCGGCCGTGGGCCGGCCTGCACCGGGTACAGCCCCGAGGCGCGGGCGCAGCCGTCCTGCCCGGACTGCGCTCGCCGGGCCAGCCGTGCACCAGCACCGGCGTCACGTCCGGCTCCGATGAGCGCACACGCAGGAATTTGATCCGATGCCCGTCCACGGCGGGGATGAACTGCGGATGCTTGTGCAGCTCGGCCTCGCACGCCCGCGAGCCGTAGCCGGTGCGCCAGCACTCGGCCAGCTCCTTCAGGCAGCCGATGGGACGCCGCGGCTCCAGCCGACGCCGGGCAGTTCGGCCACCTGGTGTTGGCCAGCCTCGCGCGCAGACGTCCGGACTGCGACTGCGGGATGTCGATGGGAACGGGCAGATGCCCGGCTGCGTGTTCGTCACGGCCGCAACGCTATGAGCCGGACAGGGCTTTTCCGTTCCTGAGCATCAGGCCGCGACATCGCGCACCTCGCGAAGATTCCCCTTGACTTCCAGTTAACTGGAGGTTTCATGCTGACCACATGGCACACGACAGAACCGCGGTCGTCACCGGAGCCTCCCGCGGGCTCGGACTCGCCCTGACCGCGGCGCTCGCGCGGCGCGGCTGGCGCGTGATCGCGGACGCGCGCGACCGGGACCGGCTCCAGCGCGCGCTCGCCGGCGTTTCCGGCGTCACCGCGATCGCGGGAGACGTCGCCGACCCCGCGCACCGGACGGCCCTCGCCGAGGCCGCCCCGGACGGGGTGGACCTGCTGGTCAACAACGCGAGCGCGCTCGGCCCCAGCCCGCAGCCGCCGCTGGCCGGCTACCCGCTCGCCGAACTGGAACGCGTCTACGCCGTCGACACGATCGCTCCCCTGGCACTCATCCAGCTGCTGCTGCCGGGCCTGCGCCGCCGCCGCGGCCGCATCATCGACATCAGCTCCGACGCCGCCGTCGAACCGTACGCGGGCTGGGGCGGCTACGGCTCAGCCAAAGCCGCGCTGGACCAGCTCACCGCCGTCCTCGCCGCCGAAGAGCCGGACGTCCGGGTCTACGCCTGCGACCCGGGCGACATGAACACCGACCTGCAGCAGCAGGCGTTCCCCGGCGAGGACGTCTCCGACCGGCCGGCGCCGGAGACGGTCGTGCCCGCGCTCCTGCGGCTCATCGAGGGCGACCTGCCGAGCGGGCGCTACGTGGCGCGGGACATCCTGCCGTGACCATCCCCTTCACGCTGCCGCCGGACAGCGAGGCGACGGCGCCGCCGGAACGCCGGGGCGTGCCGCGCGACGCGGTGCGGCTGCTCGTCGCCCGGCCGGGCCGGATCGAGCACCACCGGTTCCGCGACCTGCCGGACCTCCTCCAGCCCGGGGACCTCGTCGTGGTCAACACCTCCGCCACCGTACCGGCTGCCCTGGATTCGGTGCGCGGCAACGGAAAGCCGGTGCCCGTGCACCTCTCGACGACCCTGGACGACGGCGGCTGGGTGGTCGAGGTGCGGCTCGCGGACGGCAGCGGCCCGGACCTCTCGGTGCACCCGGGCGAGCGGATACGCCTGCCCGGCGGGGTCACGCTGACGCTCGTCGAGCCGTTCACCAGCGCCCGGCTCTGGCGCGCGGCGGTGACGCCCGCGGTGCCCGTGCGGGACTACCTGGCCCGGCACGGCCGCCCGATCGGCTACGGCTACCTCGCCGGGCGGTTCCCGCTGCGGGACTACCAGAACGTGTACGCGACCGAACCGGGCAGCGCCGAGATGGCCAGCGCCGGGCGGCCGTTCACCGCGCCGCTGCTGGTGCGCCTGATCACCCGCGGCGTCGTCGTCGCCCCGCTCGTCCTGCACGCCGGGGTATCGAGCCCGGAGCTGCACGAACCACCGGCCGCCGAACGGTTCACCGTGCCCGAGGCGACCGCGCGCCTGGTCGAACTGACGCGCGCCACCGGCAGGCGGGTGATCGCGGTCGGCACCACCGTCGTCCGGGCGCTGGAGAGCGCCGCCGGACCCGGCGGCGCGGTGCACGCGGCCACCGGGTGGACCGAGCTGCTGCTCGGCCCCGCGCGGCCACCGCGGGTGGTGACCGGGCTGGTCACCGGCCTGCACGCGCCCGAAGCCAGCCACCTCGCACTGCTCGCCGCGGTCGCCGGACGCCCCCTGGTCCAAGCGGCCTACGAGGCGGCGCTCGAACACCACTACCTGTGGCACGAATTCGGCGACTCCACGCTGTTCCTGCCCTGACCCCGGCGCACCGCGGCCACCTCAGCGACGCGGACCCGGCCGGGCGAAGGGGAACGCCAGGCTCTGCCGGATCGACGCCCCGGTCAGCATCATGACCAGGCGGTCGATCCCGATGCCGAGCCCACCGGTGGGCGGCATCCCGTGCTCGAGCGCCAGCAGGAAGTCCTCGTCGAGCTCCATCGCCTCGACGTCGCCGCTGGCAGCCCGCAGCGACTGCGCCTCCAAGCGCCGGCGCTGCTCGAGCGGATCGGTCAGCTCGGTGTAGGCGGTGCCAATCTCGGCGCCGAAGGCGATCAGGTCCCACCGTTCGGCGAGCCGGGGATCGCGGCGGTGGGCGCGTGTCAGCGGCGAGGTCTCGGCCGGGTAGTCGGTGTAGAACGTGGGCTCGACCGTGGCCGGTTCGACCAGGTGCTCGAACGCCTTCCCGACGAGGTCGCCGTGCCCCGCCCCGTCGTCGACGGGCACCCCGGCCGCCCGGCACCAGCGGCGCAGGTCGCCCGGCGAGGTGCCGGGGGTGACGGTCTCGCCCAGCGCACGGGACACCGCCTCGTACACGCCGACGACGGGCCACTCACCGGACAGGTCGACCTCGCCCACGTCCGAGCGGCGCGCCACCGGCGCGCCGTAGGCGGCGACGGCCGCGTCCTGGATCAGCGACCGCGCGAGCCCCCGCATCGTCTCGTAGTCGGCGTAGGCCTGGTAGGCCTCCAGCATCGTGAACTCGGGGTTGTGGGTGGCGTCCACCCCCTCGTTGCGGAAGTTGCGGTTGAGCTCGAACACCTTCTCCACACCGGCCACGCACAGCCGTTTGAGGTAGAGCTCCGGCGCGATCCGCAGGTACATGCGCTGGTCGTAGGCGTTGATGTGGGTGACGAACGGCCGCGCGTTCGCTCCGCCGTGCACGGCCTGCAGCATCGGGGTCTCGACCTCGAGGAAACCGCCTGCCTGCAACCCCTCACGCACCGAGCGCACCACCGCGCTGCGCAACCGCAGCATGTCCGCCGCCGCCGGGTTGACGATCAGGTCCAGGTACCGCTGCCGCACCCGCGTCTCCGGGTCGGTGAGGCCCTTCCGCTTGTCCGGCAACGGGTGCAGGCACTTCGCCGTCACCGTCCAGTCCGACACCATCACCGACAGCTCGCCCCGCCGCGTGGTCATCACCTCGCCCGTCGCGCCGACGTGGTCGCCCAGGTCGACCCCGTCCCGCCACAGTGGATCGTCGCCGAGGACCAGCTGGAGGTGGGCATCCTCGTCCTGGATCCGTGCGAAGCAGACCCCGCCGAGGTCCCGGATCGCCGTCACCCGTCCCGCGACGCGCACCTTGCGACCGGTGTGGGTGTCCGGCGGCAGGCCGCCGAACTCGCCGCGCACCGCGGCGAGCGAGGTGTCGCGGTCGAAGCAGGCCGGGTAGGGGTCGAGCCCCGCCTCGCGCAGGCGACCGAGCTTGGCGATCCGGACGCGCACCTGCTCGGGGCGGCGCACCTGGCCGTCGCGATCGTCGGTATCGCCGACCGCGCCTACCGCGCGGACGGCACCCTGGTCCCGCGTACCGCACCGGGCGCGGTGATCGACGACCCGGACGAGATCGCCCGGCGCACCGTGCGCATGGTGACCGACGGGGTGATCCGGACCGTCGACGGCACCGATCTCCCCGTCGAGTGCGACACCGTGCTGGTGCACGGCGACACCGCGGGCGCGATCGCGCTCGCCCGCCGGATCCGGGACGAGCTGACCCGCGCCGGCGTCGTCATCGCGGCCCTGACCGAGGTCCTCGCTGCCCGGGCCGGCGCGGGGTGGCGTCATGGCTGAGGGCACCCTGATCGCCGACTGCGGCGACGCCGCGATCGTGGTGAAGGCCCTGGACGGCGACGCCGAGCGCCGGTGGCAGCTCGTGCACAGCCTCGCCGACGCGATCGAAGACGCCGGGCTGGCCGGTGTCCACGGGGTCGTGCCGACCTACGACTCGCTCCTCGTGGAGTTCGACCCCGGCCTTACCGACCACGAAACCGTGCGGCGGATGGTCCGGGGCGCGGCGGGCGCACAGCACGGGTCGGGCCGTCGTCCCGCGCCGCAGCGGTTCGTCGTGCCGGTGGTGTACGGCGGCGAGCACGGGCCCGATCTGCCCGAGGTCGCGCGGCAGCTGGGCATCAGCGAGCGGGAGGTCGTGGAGATCCACTCCGGCACCGTCCTGACCGTACGGTGCCTGGGCGCCCCGGTGGGCGCTCCCATGATGGACGGTCCGCCGTTCCCCCGCCCGGTGCCCCGCCTGGCCTCGCCGCGCACCAGCGTCCCGCCCGGATCGATCGCCGTCGCGGGCAGGCAGGCCGTGATCTGCCCGCTGCGCTCCCCCGGCGGCTGGCCCCTGCTGGGCCGGACCCCGCTGCGGATCCTGGACCTGGGGTCCGAGCAGCTCACCCCCTACCGGCCCGGGGACGAGTTCCGGTTCGTGCCGATCGAGCCCGCGGAGTGGGACGACCACGCCGGCGCTCCCCTGGCGGCCGGCGATGGCTGACACCCTCACCGTCCGGCAGAGCGGCCACGCCACCGTCCAGGACCTCGGCCGCCCCGGCCGCTCCCGCTACGGCCTGCCCGTCAACGGCGCGCTCGACCAGTACTCCGCACGTGTGGCCAACGCCCTGTGCGGCAACGACGACACCGCTCCGCTCATCGAGATCACCGCCCTCGACTTCAGCTGCACACCGTCCACCGACGTGCTCGTCGCCGTCACCGGCGCCCCCGCCGACGTCACGGTCGACGGGATCCCGCAGCCCCAGTGGGAACCGCTCGCCGTCCGCGGCGGCCAGACACTGGCCGTCACCGGGATCCGGCTGGGCCTGCGCGTGTACCTGGCGGTCTACGGCTCTCTCCACGCCGAGTTCCTGCTCGGCAGCTGCGCGCCCGACACCATCCTGGGGTTCGGCCGCTTCCTGCGGCCCGGGGACGACCTCGCGCTCGGAGCGCAGTGCCCGCCGATCGGGCACCCGGAGTTCCGGCACCCGCTGTTCCGGATCCGGCCGCCCCGGCCCCGGTTCGGCGAAAGCTGGACGATCGACGTGACCGACGGCCCCGACGTCGCCGAGTTCGGCGACTCGGCCGGGCGTCTGCTGTCCTCCGCCTACGTCGTGACACCGTCGAGCAACCACATCGGGTTGCGGATGAGCGGCCCGGTGCCCCAGCGGGTCGCCTCCGGCGAGGTTCTCTCCCGCGGCGTGCCCGTCGGCGCCGTGGAAGTGCCCGCCGGCGACCAACTCCTGGTCCTGCACCGCGGCCGGGGCGTCACCGCCGGGTATCCGGTGCTCGCCGTGGTCACCTCGGCCAGTCTCTCCCCGCTCGGGCAGGCCAGACCCGGGCACACCATCGGCTTCCGCCACCGCACGGTCGCCGAGGCGGTCGCCGCCCACCAGGCCGAACGCGCCGTCATCCGCGCAGTCCGGCACCGCGCCGCCGCGGTGCTGCAGTCCCTCGACATCCCCGTCCTAACCCGCCGATGAAGGAGTCCACCATGAGTACCGTGGCGTCATCACCGTCGAACGTGGTCGATCCCCGGACCGCCCGCAAGGTCACCCTGGCCGGCTGCGTCGGCATCTTTGCCGAGCTCTACGACAACGGCATCTTCGGGTTCATGGCGGGCACGCTCGCCGCGGTGTTCTTCCCGGACTCGGCCAACGCCGTGATGCTGGTGTTCGTCGGCTACGCCATCTCGTTCTTCTTCCGCCCGCTCGGCGGGATCATCTGCGGCCACCTCGGCGACCGGATCTGCCGTCAGCGGATGCTGGTGTTCGTCATCATGCTGATCAGCGTCGCCACCGCCGCGATCGGCCTCCTGCCCACCTACGCCGCGATCGGGGTCGCGGCGCCGATCCTGCTGATCCTGTTGCGGGTCCTGCAGGGGTTTTCGGTCGGCGGTGAAGCCGCGGGAGCCATGACGTTCCTCGCCGAGCACGCCCCGCCGGGCAAACGCGGCCTCTACACCAGCTACGCCCAGATCGCGTCGTTCCTGTCGCTGCTGACCGGCACGCTGATCGCCGCGGCGATGACCAGCGGTCTGGGGGCCGAGCGGATGCAGTCCTTCGGCTGGCGGATCCTGTTCCTGCTCGCGATCCCGCTGGGCATCACCGGCCTCTACATCCGCCGCCGCATCTCCGACACCCCCAACTTCACGCGGCTGCAGGAGGAAGGCGGCCTGGCGCGCAACCCGCTGAAGGAGGCGTTCTCCTCGCCCCGGCACCGGCGCGCGATGCTGCTGGCCCTGTTCATCCCGCTGATGAACGGCTCCGGCTACTACGTCCTGTTCACCTACATGCCCACCTTCATGAGCAAGGAGCTGCACTTCGGCAAGGTCGAAAGCCTCCTGGTGACCGCGGTGAGCCTCGTGGCGATCTCCGTGGCGATCCCGTTCATGGGCGCCCTGTCGGACAAGATCGGGCGCAAGAAGGTCATCGCCGGCGCCGCCATCGCGATGGCCCTCGCGGGTGTCCCCTGCTACCTGCTCATCGGCACCGGCAACGTCGCACTCGCGATCGTCGGCGCCAGCGTCATGGCGGTCATCTTCGCCGGGCACACCGGCGTCATCCACATCCTGCTGGTCGAGCTCTTCCCCCCCGCGTGCGCTACTCCGCCTACGGGCTGGGCTACAACATCTCCTCCGCCGTCTTCGGCGGCACCGCGCCGCTGCTGATGACGTTCCTCATCGGACAGACCGGCGACGTCCACATCCCCGCCTACTACGCCGTCCTCACCGCGCTGGGCACGCTCGTCGCGGTGTCCCGGGTGCGCGACCGGGCCCACGAACCCCTGCACGACGCCTGACCCGACCCCACCAAGGAGCACTGGACAATGCCGTTTTCCGACTACAACACCGCCCTGGTCACCGGCGCCTCGACCGGCATCGGCGCCGAGGTCGTGGAACGACTGGCCAAACAGGGCCTGCGGGTCCACGCCGTCGCCCGCAACGCCGAACGGCTCGACGAGCTGGCCCGGCGCACCGGGTGCGTCCCGCACGCCGTCGACATCACCTCCACCGCGGCCCTGACCGAGCTCGTCGACGGTCTCGAGATCGACGTCCTGGTCAACAACGCCGGTGTCTCGCGCACCGGGAACATCCTCACCGCCGACGAGTTCGCCGTCGACGAGCAGATCGCCGTCAACATCCAGGCCGTCCTGCACCTCGTGCGGCTGGTCATGCCCGGCATGGTCGAGCGGGACCTCGGGCACATCGTCAACATCAGCTCGATCGCCGGTGTCTACAACTTCGGCGGCAACACCATCTACCACGTCACGAAGTCCGCCGTGCACACGCTGTCCCGCCAGCTCCGCGTCGACGCCTACGGCAGGCGCGTCCGCGTCACCGAGATCTGCCCGGGCCGGGTCGAGACCGAGATCTTCGGGCGCCTGCTCGGCGACATGGACCGCGCCCAGCGGGAGTACTACGACGGGTACGAGTCGCTCAAGCCGGAGGACATCGCCGACGCGATCGAGTTCGCCATCGCCTCGCCGCGCCACGTCAACGTCGGCCACATCGAGATCCTGCCGACCTTCCAGGTGCCCGGCGGGCTGAACTTCGAGAGGCGGGCGGACTGACATGACCACGGCCGCACGAGTAGCCCGGATCAAGCCCTCGCCCAGCTCGGCGGCGGCACAACGCGTGCGTGAGCTGACCGCCCGGGGACAGCGGATCCTCGACCTGACCGTCGGCGAACCCGACTTCGACACACCGGACCACGTCAAGGCCGCCGCGATCGCCGCCGTCGAACGGGGCGAGACCAAGTACACGCCCGTCAACGGCACCCCCGAACTGCGGGCGGCGATCCGGGCCAAGCTCGGCCACCGCCACGGCCTGCACTACCCGGACGAGGCGATCACCGTCGGCGGTGGCGCCAAGCAGGTCATCTTCCTCGCGCTGATGGCCACGGTCGACAGCGGCGACGAAGTCGTCATTCCCGCGCCGTACTGGGTGTCCTACCCGGACATGGTGCTGGCCAACGACGGGACACCGGTCATCGTCGACTGCCCCGAGTCCGACGGGTTCAAGCTCACCCCCGCGCGGCTGGAGGCGGCGATCACGCCGCGGACGCGGTGGCTGGTGCTCAACTCGCCCGGCAACCCGACCGGCGCCGCCTACTCGGCCGAGGAGTTGCGCGCCCTGGCCGGCGTGCTGCTCGCGCACCCCCAGGTGCACGTGCTCACCGACGAGATCTACGACGAGATCTGGTACGAGGCGGAGAGTGTGCCCACGCTCGGGTCGGTGGAACCGCGGCTGCGGGACCGGGTGTTCCTCACCAACGGCGTGTCGAAGACCTACGCGATGACCGGGTGGCGCATCGGCTACGGCGCCGGCCCGCGTGAGCTGGTCGGCGCGATCAACAAGCTGCAGTCCCAGATGTCATCCTGCCCCTCGTCGGTCAGCCAGGCGGCGGCGGTCGCGGCGCTGACCGGTCCGCAGGACTTCGTGGCCACGACGGTCGCCACCTACCGCGGCCGCCGGGACCGAGTCGCCAAGCTGCTGGCCGACGTTCCCGGACTGTCGGTCACCGCACCCAGCGGCGGGTTCTACCTCTTCGTCAACTGCGGCGGGCTGCTCGGCAAGCGCACTCCCGCCGGGGACGTGCTGCGCACCGACGAGGAGTTCACCCGCTACCTGCTGGAGTCCGAGCGGGTGGCCGTGATCCACGGCGCCGCCTACGGGACACCCGGCTACTTCCGGGTCTCCTTCGCCACCTCCACCGCCGTCCTGGACGAGGCGTGCGAGGCCATCGCCCGCGCGTGCGCCCGTCTGTCGTGAAAGGATTTCCCTTGCGCGTCACCACGAAATTCGACTGACGGACCCGGCCGGCGCTCGTCGAGCAGCTGGCCCGTTTCTCGTCCGCCACGATCCACGAAGCCCAGGGGCGCCTCGGCGCGCTGAGCTCGGCCCTCAAACCGGTCGACCCGGGGATGTCGTTGTGCGGCCCGGCGTTCACCGTGCGCTGCGCGCCGCGCGACAACCTGATGCTCCAGGTGGTGATCGCCCACGCACAGCCGGGCGACGTGGTCGTGGTGTCGGCCGGCGAGTACGCCGAGGCCGGTTCGTTCGGGGACGTGCTGGCCAACGCCTGCCAGGCCAAGGGGCTCGCCGGGCTGGTGACCGACACCGGCGTGCGCGACACCGCCGAACTGCGCAAGCTGGGATTCCCGGTCTTCTCCTACAGCGTGTCCATCAAGGGCACGGTCAAGGAGACCGTCGGCCCCTTGGCGGAGCCCATCCAGATCGGCGGCGAGCTGGTCCGCCCCGGCGACGTGATCCGCGGTGACGCCGACGGGCTGGTCGTGGTGCGCCGGGAAGACTTGGCGTACGCGATCGAGCAGTCCCGCAAGCGCGAAGAGGCCGAAGCCGCCTACATCGCCACATACCGTTCCGGCCGCAGCGTCATCGAGGTCAGCAACCTCGCCGGCGTCCTCGACGCGAAGGGGCTCGTCATCGAGGAGTGACCCGGCCGATGTCGCCGAGGACTCCACCGCCGGGCAGGCGGTGGAGTCCTCGGCGTTGGTGCGTTGAGAGCGCTCGACGCTTGACCACCGGCCCGCCGCGAAATCGCCGGGGTCACGGGCCGCGCAGGACAGGCCGATCCGGCCACCGGATACACGAACGAAACACGCGAGGCCTTGACGGCTCTTCGCGCGCTACCTAGCGTGTGTTTGCATCTTACGAAAGGCGTTCGTATATGTCAAACACATCGCGAACCTCCAGCACGGTGGCCACCGCTTTGCGCGTGCTGCGCCTGCTCGCCGACAACCCGGGCGGCATGGGCATCACCGAGGTCGCGCGGGCGCTGGACATCGCCAAGAGCAAGGCCCACCTCCTGCTGGCGACGCTGCTCGAACAGGACTTCGTCGAGCGCACCGCGGACAGCCGCTACCGGCTGGGCCTGACCGCGTTCGAGGTCGGCTCCGCCGTGCCGGACGCGGCCCGCTTCGGCGGGGACCTGATCACCCCGATGCGCGCGCTCGCCGACCTGTGCGGTGAAGCCGTGTCGCTCGCGGTCCTGCGCAACCGCGACGCGATCATGATCCAGCGCTTCGAAACGAAGCACGTGCTGCGCGCCGAGATCGGCGTCGGCACCCGGATGCCGTTGATCAGTTGCGCGTCCGGGAAGTTCCTCCTCGCCCACATGCCCGAGGAGCAGGTCGACAGCCTGTACCCGGACGAGGTGCTGCCGCACGTCACGGTGCACAGCATTCGCACCAAGTCGCAGCTCAAGGCCACCTTCCCGGAGATCCGCCGCCAGGGGTACGCCCTCAACGACGAGGAGTACGCCGAGGGGATCTCCGGCATCGCCACCGGTGTCGCGGACGGCAGCGGGCAGTACGTCGCCGCGCTCAGCGTCGCCGGGCCGACCAGCCGGTTCCGCGCGGACCAGTGGATCGAACCGCTGGCGGAGGCCGCGCACAAGATGACCGAACTACTGTCCAGCCGGCGCTGACCGGCTGAGGAAGAGGTTCACCCCCACATGGAGATCGTCGCTGGAATCGATGTCGGCGGCACGTTCACCGACGTGCTGCTCCACCACCCCGGGACGGGGGAACTCCGCCTCGCCAAGGTGTTCTCCACCCCCGGGCGCCAGGCCGACGGGCTGCTCACCGGGCTGCGGCAGTTCGATGTTCCGCTCGGCGAACTCGACGCCGTCGTGCACGGAACGACCGTGGCGACCAACGCGGTCCTGGAGCGCAAGGGATCGCGCACCGCGCTGGTGACCACGCGCGGTTTCCGGGACGTGCTGGAACTGCGCAGGCGCGACCGGCCCACGACCTACGGCCTGACCGGCGCCTACCGCCCGCTGGTGCCGCGGAGCCGGTCGTTCGAAGTGGACGAACGCGTCGACGCGGACGGCCGGGTCGTCGAGCCCCTCTCGGCCGGCTCGGTCCGGGCCGTGGCGGACGCGCTGCGGGCGGCCGAGGTGGAAAGTGTCGCGGTCTGCCTGCTCAACAGCTACGCCAACGCCGACCACGAGCGCACGCTCGCCCACGAACTGCGCCGGCTGTTGCCGGACGTCGAGGTCACGGCCTCCTACGAGGTGTGCCCGGAGCCCGGCGAGTTCGAACGGGCCACGACCACGGTGGTCAACGCGTTCGTCCGCGCGCCGATGTCGCGCTACCTCGGCGCCGTGCAGGAACGCCTGAAGCACGAGGGGTTCGCCCGGGACGTGCAGGTGATGCAGTCCAACGGCGGGCTGATCCCCGCCCGCCGCGCCGGCGAACTCGCGGTCCGCACGCTGCTGTCCGGTCCCGCCGCGGGCACCGTCGCCGCCGCGGCGTTCGGCGAGGCCGCCGGCCTGCCCGACGTCATCTCCTGCGACATGGGCGGCACCAGTTTCGACGTCGCCCTCATCCCGGGCGGGCGGCCCGCGGTGACCGCCGAGAGCGCGATCGACTACGGCATCCCGATCAAGGTCCCGATGATCGACATCACCACCATCGGCGCGGGCGGCGGGTCCATCGCCTCGGTCGACCGCGCCGGGATCCTGCAGGTCGGGCCGGAAAGCGCGGGCTCCGATCCGGGTCCGGCCTGCTACGGCCGCGGCGGCACCCGCCCGACCGTCACCGACGCCAACATCGTGCTCGGCCGCATCTCCGCCGAACAGCGCCTGGGCACGCAGGACGGGTTCACCCTCGACCGCGACGCCGCCGTCGAAGCCATCCGGGTGCACGTCGCCGAACCGCTCGGGCTCGACGTCACCGCCGCCGCGCTCGCGATCATCCGCTTCGCCAACGAGAAGATGGCCAACGCGATCCGCATGGTCAGCGTGGACAAGGGACACGACCCCCGCGAATTCGCCCTGGTCGGCTTCGGCGGCGCCGGCCCCATGCACGTCGCCGAACTGGCGAAGGCCGTCGGCGCCACCACCGTCCTGGTCCCCCCGCACCCCGGCGCGCTCTCGGCCTACGGCTGCCTGATCGCCGACGTGAAGTACGACTACGTCACCGCCGTGGGATCCGAAGTGGACGACTGCACCGCGGGCGGGATCGAGCGGATCCTGGCCGACCAGGCCGAGCTGGGCCGCAAGACCCTGGAAGCCGACGGGTTCGGCGACCAGGACATCGCCGTGGAGCACATCGCGGAAATGAGCTTCGCCAAGCAGCTCTACTCGATCCGCGTCCCGCTCGGCGGCGAGCGCGAAGACTGGACCCCGGCGAAGCTCACCGAGGAGTTCCACCGCGAGTACCTCGCGATCTACCAGGGCCGCAACCCCTCCGGCTCGATCCGGCTGATCAGCCTGCGCACCGTGGTGACCGGCAAGCGCAAACCCGTCCAGCAGGTGGTGACCACGCCGGGCGGACACCCGGAACCCCGGGAACGGACCGTGGTGTTCGCCGACGGCAGCCACCCGGTTCCCGTGCTGCGGCGGGAACACCTCCGCCCGGGCGAGATCCTCGCCGGGCCGGCGATCGTGGAACAGAGCGACACCACGATCGTGCTCCCCCCGGCGACGACCACGACCGTGCACTCCAACGGCAGCCTCATCGTGAAGGTGGCATCATGACCGAGCTCGACCCGTTGTCCATCGCCGTCATCCGCGGCAGGCTCGAACAGATCGCGGACGAGATGGACACCGTCTTCGAACGCATGGCGTTCTCCCCGGTCATCTCCGACGCCTGGGACCGCGCCGACGGCATCTACTCCGCGACCGACGGCAGCATGATCGTCCAGGGCAACCGGGGGCTGCCGATCTTCGTGGGCACCATGCAGTACACGGTCGCGAGCGTGATCGCAGGCGCGAGCGAGGTTCGGCAGGGCGACACGTTCATCGTCAACGACCCGTTCGCCGGTGGCACGCACATCATGGACACCAAGATGGTGCGGCCGTTCTTCTACCGCGGGGAGCTGTTCGCCTACCTTGCCAACACCGGGCACTGGCCGGACCTCGGCGGCCGCGTGCCGGGCGGGTTCGGCGCCGCGGCCACCGACTGCTACCAGGAAGGGCTGCGCCTGCCGCCGGTGAAACTGTTCAGCCGCGACGAGCTCAACACCGACATCGTCGCGATCCTGCAGACCAATTCCCGGCTGCCCGACGACGTTCTCGGCGACATCGACGCCCAGGCCACCGCGTTGCGCGCCGGCGAAACCCGGCTGACCGAGCTCCTCGACGAGTACGGGCCCGACCAGGTGCGCGCGGTCATCGACGCGCTGCGCGAGCGGTCGGCGCGGCAGATGCGCTCCTACATCGCGGAGATCCCGGACGGCACCTACTCCTTCGTCGAGGAGATGGACAACGACGGCATCACCGACGAGGTGCTGCGCATCGACGCGCGGATCACCGTAGCCGGCGAGGAGCTCACCATCGACTTCAGCCACTCCTCGCCGCCCTGCCAGGGCCCGATGAACTCCGTGTACGCCGCGACCGTCTCCAGCAGCATCGTCGCGATCAAGCACCTGTTCCCCGACATCCCGATCAACTCCGGCATCTTCGAACCGATCACGTTCATCATCCCGGACACCGTGTTCCTCAACGCCAAACCGCCGCGGCCGGTGGCCGGGTGCGCGGCGGAGACCAGCCAGCGCATCATCACCGCCGTCATGGGCGCGCTCGCCGAAGCCGCACCCGACCGGGTGCCTGCCGGGTCGTCGGCCACGGTCAACAACCTCTCCATCGGTGGTGTGCGCGAGGACGGCACCCCGTTCGTGCTGTACGTGTTCCTCGGCGGTGGCTACGGCGGTCACCCGGCCGGCGACGGGCTGTCCAATGGCTGCTCGCTGATGAGCATCGGGCGCGTCCAGTCGATCGAGACCCTCGAACAGCGCTACCCGCTGCGGTTCCGCAAGTACGGCCTGCGGGACGGATCGGCCGGGCACGGCAGGCACCGCGGCGGGTTCGGCGTGCACTTCGAGTTCGAGTTCACCGCCGCCGAAGGGCAGGCGAGCCTGCTCGGCGACCAGGCGAAAACCGCCCCGGTCGGGCGCGCCGGCGGCATGCCGGGACAACCGTCGTCGCCGTGGTTCCGCATCGGCGGCGAGCAGGTCACCCTCCCGATGATCAGCAAGGGCGAGAACGTCTCGCTGCGCGCCGGCGACATCGTGTGCCTGCGCACCCCCGGCGGCGGCGGATACGGGCCTGCCGCCGAACGCGACCCCGAAGCCGTCGCCACCGACCTCGAACACGGCTACCTCGACGACGAGACGGCACGAAGGACCTACGCGCACACCGCCTAGCCCGCCCCTACTCCCCCAGCTGGAGAAAGCCATGTCCGGAACCACCGCGGACACCCCCATCCGCAAAGCGATCCTCGGCAGTCTGGTCGGAACATCACTGGAGTGGTACGACTTCTTCCTCTACGGCTCCGCCGCGGCACTCGTGTTCAACGAGGTCTTCTTCCCCACCTTCGACCCGCTCACCGGAACCCTGCTGTCCTTCCTCACCTTCGCCATCGGGTTCGTCGCGCGCCCCATCGGCGGGATCGTCGCGGGCCACTACGGCGACCGGTTCGGCCGCAAGAAGGTCCTGCTGTTCACGGTGTCCCTGATGGGCGCCTCCACCGTCCTCATCGGACTGATCCCGAGCTACGCGACGATCGGCGTCACGGCCCCGATCCTGCTGATCGTCGTGCGGCTCGCCCAGGGGTTCGCGCTCGGCGGTGAGTGGGCAGGCGGTGCGCTGATGATCGCCGAACGCGCCCCGTCCGCGCGCCGCGGCTTCCTCACCAGCTTCGTGCAGGTCGGCGTCCCGATCGGCACGCTCGTCAGCACCGCCGTGCTGTACCTGATGTCGGGCATCCTCTCGCGCGACGCCTTCCTGCAGTGGGGCTGGCGGGTCCCGTTCCTGCTGTCCGTCGTGGTCGTCCTCATCGGCGTCTACATCCGGCGCCAGGTCGGTGAATCACCGGCGTTCGAAAAGGCCGCCCCCGAGCGCGCCCCGATCCTGACGTTGCTCAAGACGCAGCCGCTGGACGTGCTGCGGGTGGTCGGCATCCGCGCCGGCGCGGACATCCTCTACTACCTGCTGGTGACGTTCCTGCTCACCTACGTGACGACGAGGCTCGGCCTGCCCCGCGGCGTGGGGCTGCTGGCCGCGCTGGTCGGCGCGGGGATGCAGCTGTTCACCTACCCCGCGTTCGCGGCGCTGAGCGACCGGTACGGACGCCGCAAGGTCACCGTGTTCGGCGCGATCGGCGCGTTCGCGTGGATGTTCGCGTTCTTCCCGCTGGTCGATTCGAAGAGCACCGGCCTGATCGTGCTCGCCGTGGTCGGCGGCCTGTTCTTCCACTCCGCGATGTACGGGGTGCAGGCGTCCTGGATCTGCGAGCTGTTCGACACCCGGCACCGCTACAGCGGCGCGTCGCTGGGATACCAGCTCTCCGGGATCGTCGGCGGCAGCCTCGCCCCCACCATCGCCGTGGCGCTGCTGCGGGCTTCGGACTCGACCACCCTCGTGGTGGTGTACGTGTGCGCCGCGCTCGCTCTCGTGGCCGGGACCGCGCTGCTGACCCGGGAAACCCGCGGCGGCGAACTGACCGGCACCGGTGCCGCGACGAAGATGAGGAGCGCCTCGTGAGCGTCGTGGACCGCGCCCGCCGCGTACTGCCGGGCGGCAACACCCGGACGACCCTGTTCGTCCCGCCCCACCCGCCCTACGCGGTGCGCGGCGAGGGCGCGATCGTCACCGACCACACCGGCCACCAGGTCGTGGACTGCAACAACAACTACACCTCGCTCATCCACGGGCACGCCCACCCCGACGTCCTCGACGCGGCGTTCGATGCCGCGCGCGGCGGAACCGCGTTCGGCCTGCCCACGGCCTCGGAGGTGGCGCTCGCCGAGCACCTGCGCGACCGCACCGGGATCGAGCAGTGGCGCTTCTGCAACTCGGGCACCGAGGCGGTGCTCATGCTCCTGCGCGCGGCCCGCGCCCACACCGGGCGGGAGCTGATCGTGCGGTTCGAGGGCAGCTACCACGGCACCGGCGACGCCGTGGTCTCGTCCGGCGCGCCCGGCGTGGTGCCCGGCTCGGTGCTGGTGTTGCCGCAGAACGACCTGCCGGCGTTGCGGGCGGCGATGCGCGACCACGGCGACCGGGTCGCGGCCGTGCTGATCGACCTCATGCCCAACCGCGCCGGGCTGACCCCGGCCGACCCCGCCTACGTGGCCGAACTCCAGGCCCTCACCCGGCAGTACGGCGCGCTGCTCGCGGTCGACGAGGTCATCACGTTCCGCCTGCACGAGGGCGGGCTGCACCAGCGGTACGACATCCGGCCCGACCTCGTGTCCGTGGGCAAGGTCGTCGGCGGCGGCTTCCCGGTCGGGGCGATCGGCGGCCGCGCCGAGGTCCTGTCGCCGTTCGACCCGCAGACACCCGACGGCGTGTCCTGGGGCGGGACCTTCAGCGCCAACCCCGTCACCATGGCGGCCGGGCTCACGGCGCTGCGCCTGTTCGGCCCCGCCGAGATCGCCGAGCTGAACCGCCACGGCGACGAGTTGCGCGGCCGGCTCCACGACGCCGGAGTGGCGGTGCGCGGCTCCGGCTCCCTTCTCCGGCTGATGGCCGCGGACACCACGAAACTGTGGTGGAGCCTCTACGAGCGCGGCGTGCTGGCCGGCACGAACGGACTGCTCGCCCTGTCCACGGCGATGACCCCGGCGCACCTGGACCACGTCGCCGACGCCGTCATCGCCACCCTCCGATCCGGCCCCGCCGAACCCCGGTAACCGTCCGGCCGGGGGCCGCGATGCTCTGGCATTGCGGCCCCTGGCCTGCTCGGGAGCCTCCGCGACGGATGCTCGGCCTGGCCCGCTTCGCCCACGGGACGCCGCGCAGCGCCGCCGCCGTCCGCACCAGCGTGTACGGCCGGTCGTGCAGCAGATCCTCGACAGCATGACCACCACCGCCGCGTTCGTCCGCAACGGACATCCTCGGCACCAACCCGCACGAAGCGATGGAGCTGACCGCCGACGCCGGACTCACACTCACGGCCTACGCGGCCGAGCCCGGCTCCCCCTCCGCCGAACGGCTCCAGCTGCTCGCCAGCTGGGCGGCCACCGGCGGAGGCGGCCACGCGGGCGCTGACACACGCAGGACGGCTCGGCGGGCGTCAGCGGCCGTCGGTGAGGAAGTCGGCCAGCGCCTCGGCGACGGCGTCGGGCTGCTCGTCGGGGATGAAGTGCCCGGCGCCCGGCACGACGATTCCGGTGGTGTCCTCGGCCCAGGGGCTGAGGGAGGCCGCCATGTCCGGAATGGACCCGTGGCTGCTGGAGATCCCGAGGACGGGCACCGTCAGGCGCCGCCGTTGGAGCGCCTCGCGGTTCTTGCGCGCCGACTCCGCGGCGTCCCGGTAGTAGGCGAGGGAAGCACGCAGTCCTCCGTCTGCGGCGACGGCGGCCGCGTAGTGGTCGAGCTCGGCGTCGTCGAACGTGCCGGGAGACAGGGCCTTCGCGGTCAGGAACCAGCCGACGTAGTCCCGTTCGCGGCCGGCGAGCAGCACCTCGGGCAGATCGGGCACGGTGTGGAACGCGAAGTGCCACGTCTTCCACGCCCGATCCGGATCGGTGGGAATCGTCTCCGGGAGCGTGATCCCGGGGATCCCGGCGTCGAGCAGCGCGACCCGGTACAGGTGGTCCTCGAAGCCGACGGCGAGGGAGAACGCGACCCAGGCGCCGATGTCATGGGCGGCCAGCGAATAGCTCGACACGCCAAGGGCAGCCACGGCGGCATCGACGTGCGCGGCGACCGTGTGCGTGTCGTAGCCGTCCTCCGGACGCTCGGAGTGGCCCTGGCCCGGCAGGTCGATCGCGATGACGTGGAACCGGCCGGCGAGGCGGGGCATCACTTTGCGCCAGGCCCACCAGGTTTGCGGGAATCCAGCGAGCAGGACGACAGCCGGACCGTCCGACTGTCTACCCTGGACGGCGTGCAGGCGCACACCGTCCGCGTCGACCCAGCGGTGGGTGAATCCGGTCAGATGCTGCAGGGGCAGATCGTTCATCAGCACGCCGGCGACGCTAACATCTTGAACTGATCGATCCAAGATGTGTTAGCGTGGTCGCGTGGCAGGCAAGAAGCAGTTCGACGTGGGCGCCGCGCTCGACGCGGCGATGATCCAGTTCTGGCGCGCCGGCTACGCCGACACCTCACTCGACGACCTGTCCAGAGCGACCGGCCTGAACCGCAGCTCCATCTACTCTTCCCTCGGCGACAAGGACACGCTGTTCCTGCGCTGCCTGGACCGCTACGCCGCGCGCTACGGCGACAAGTACGACGCCGCCCTGTCAGGCGCGGACTCCGACCCGGTGGCCGCTGTTCGCGCGTTCTTCGACGTCACCCTCGACCGCATCGCCGATCCCCGGCTACCCGACGGATGCCTGATCGCCCAGTCAACGATGGCCATCCCGGCCCTGAGCCCGCGCGTCGCCGCACACCTCAAACAAGCGCTCGGCCGCCAGCGCCTGCGCCTGCGCGCCGCCCTGAAGACCAGCAGGCTGACCGACCGGGACGCCGACACCTTCGCCGTCCACGCCGCGGCCGTGAACCAGTCCCTCGCCGTCATGAGCAGAGCCGGAGCGAGCCCGGCGCAGCTGCGCGCCATCGTGGGCGTGACCATCGACGCGCTGTCGCAGACTCTGCGCGCGTCAGTGTGATCCGGCGCGCCTGGTCGCGGTGATCCCCGCGGCGGCCACGATCGCCGCGGCGCACACCGCCGCGGTCGCGGTCCAGCCGAACCAGTCCACCGCGGCGGCGCCCGCCGCGGTGCCGAGACTGCCGCCGACGAAGTAGACGACCATGTAGGTGCTGTTGAACCGCGCCGGTGCCGCGGGATCGAGCGCGAGCACGGTGCTCTGGTTGGCCACCTGCGCGGCGAACAGCCCGGCGTCGAACAGGCCGAGGCAGACCAGCGTGAGGGGCGTGTTGGACAGGCAGAGGCCGAGGGTCAGCGCCGCCGCGGCGGCGAGCGCGAGTCCGATGAGGATCACCCGCCGCGCTCCGATGCGGTCGGTCCACACCCCGGCGATCCGGGTGGCGGCGATGCCGAGCAGACCGGCCGCCCCGTACAGGCCGATCCGTTCCGGCAAATACGAAAACGGCGGCTGGGACAGCGCGACCGCGATGCCCGCCCAGACCGCGCAGAACGCGAAGAACCACAGGACGCCGCGCCCGGCGGCCAGCCGCAACACCGGGAACCTCAGGTACAGCCCCGGAAGTCCGCGCAGCGTGGCCAGGTACCCGGCCTCGGCGCGGCCGGGCGTGGCGGGCAGCGCCGCACGGGCGGCGACCGCGATGACCGCGCACGCGAGCGCGAACACCAGGAGCATGGCACGCCAGCCGATCAGCCCGGTCAGCCAGCCGCCCCCGATCCGCCCGGCGAGGATGCCCGCGGAGATCCCGGCGGTCACCACGCCGAGCACCGTCGCCCGCCGCCGCGGCTCGGCGAACCGTCCTGCCACCGAACTCAGCTGCGCCCCGACCGCGGAGCCGGCGCCGATCACGGCGAGCACGAGCCCGAGCAGCGCCGCGGAACCCACGGCGGTGGCCAGGGCCAAGGCGACGGCGAGCGCGGCGAACTGCGCGGCCACCACCGTTCTCGGCGGGAACCGGTCCACCAGCGGAACCAGCACCGCGAGCCCGGCGAGATACCCCAACGGGCCGCAGGCGAGCACCGTGCCCACAACGGCGGCCGGGACGTCCAGCGACCCGGCGACCTCCGCGATAGAGGGTTGCAGCGGATACAGGGTCGCGGTGCCCAGCGCGGCAGCGAACGTCAGTAATGCCACCACCGGCGCGCGCAGCACCGGCCGGGCCGTCGAAAGATCAGTGTCCACGACGACGACGGTAGGAGCGGCGCGGCAGCGACGCTGGCGGGAAACCGACAGCACCGTGATGCGTGAGGTTGGCTCCAGCGCTGATGTCGAGCGCCGCTGCGTGAGCATCAGCACCACCACTCGGCACCAGTGTCGAGGCGGCGATGACCGTGCCGTTCTGCGCTGTCGCGCTACTGGTGGCCATCGGCCGGATCCGGCGGTTCGGGATCCGCCAGCAACCGGAGCTTCGCCATCTACCGCGCCAGCCACGAGGACAACGACAATTCGATCCTGTCCAGCGGCTACCCTTCGCCACCCCACCAGAAGCACGCGACTGCGCCTGCGGGCTCTACCTCAACGACAGCACCGCATGGCCGAAACCCCCGACGAACTAACGGTCCCGACCGCTAGTTACAGCGTTTGCACGGTTCCTTGGCGTGCCGGTGCCTCGTAGCCCGAACCAGGTCACCCCCAACGCTGTATGCGCTGTGTTGGCAGGCCGGTCGAAGGTCACCGCGTGACGTCCACCAGGACCTTACCGACCGCGCCGTTCTCCACCGCTCTGTGTGCGTCGGCGGTGCCGTCCAGCGGAAAGCGGATCAGCGGCAGCCCGTGCTCCTCGCCGACCGGCAGGGCGCCGTCGCCGATCGCGGCGGTAATGTCCTCGGCGGCGGCGGTGAGCGCCTGCTGGCCGACGGTGTTCAGCACCAGGAACTGCAGGCGTGTGTTGAGCACCATGTTGTGCAGCACGTTCAGTTCGACCGGCTTGCCACCGTCGTTGGCGTAGGTCGAGATTGTGCCGCGTGTTCGCAGGACAGCCAGGTCCAGTGCGAGGTTCGCGCCGAGTGCCACCTCGGCGACGATGTCGACGCCGTCCGGGGCGATCTTGCGGATTTCGGCGGCCGGGTCGTCCTCGCGGTAGTTGATCACGTGGTGAGCGCCGGCGGCGGTGGCCAGCCGGGCCTTCTCCGGGCCGCTGATCGTGCTGATCACCGTGGCGCCGGCCCATCGGGCGAGCTGGATCACCGCGTGCCCGACCGCCCCGGCCCCGCCCGGGGCGAGCACCACCATGCCCTCGAGCGCGCCGGGCCGGAGACGGCGTGGGCCGTCCTCGGCGACGGTGAGTGCGCGGTGCGCGGTGAGCGCGGGGATGCCGAGTGCGGCGCCGAGGTCGAAGCCGGCCTCGTCGGGCAGCGGCACGGCCTGCTCGGCGGACACGACAGTGAACTCGGCCGCGGTGCCGGTGGGCCGTCCGGCGGCGGCCATGAACAGCCAGACCCGCTGACCGACGCGGCTCCGGTCGACCCCCTCTCCGACGGCGTCGATCGTGCCCGCGCCGTCGAAGTGCGGAGCAATCTCCGGGAATCCCTTTGGGCCGGCGGCGCCGGAGCGCGCGTGACAGTCGGCCGGATTGACTCCGGACACGGCGACCCGGACACGAACCTCGCCGGGACCGGGCATGGCCACATCACGGTCGACGAGCCGGAGAACGCCGGGGCCGCCGTTGTCGCGGTAGACGATCGCCTTCATTGATTCGTCCTTACTCCACTCGGTCAAGTCTGCCGAGTCGTTGATCATCACTACACCGGACCGACCATGCGCTAGGCATCAGGGCGTAACGGAACGGGCGAAGGGCCTGGGATGACGCGGGCGTCGATGGAGCCGAGCCCGTCGGCCTCGAGGTGGACATGGTCGCCAGCGTGCAACCACGGATAGGCTTCGCTCCCGTGGACACGGGAGAGTTCGAGCAAACAGCCGGTACCGACCGTTCCTGAGCCGATCAGGTCGCCGGGAACCACGCGGGTGCCGCGGGACGCGTAGGCGATCATCTGGCCGAAGCTCCAGTAGAGGGAGTTGAGCCGACCGGCGGAGCACGGACGTTCGTTGACCGATGCGGTCATCCGAGCATCGGGTGGGAGTTCGTCGGGGGTGACCATCCACGGCCCGCAGCTCGAGGCGAAGTCCTTGCCCTTGGCGGGCCCGAGGTTGAGACGCATCTCGGCGCCCTGCAGGTCGCGGGCGCTCCAGTCGCAGAACAGGATGTAGCCCGCGATGTGGTCGACCGCCTCCGCCGGGGACAGGTCGCTCCCCTCGCGCCCGATCACCGCGGCGATCTCGAGTTCGTAGTCCAGGGCCTCGCTGCCTGGCGGTATCGCGACGTCGCTGGTGGCGCCCAGTAGCGAAGCCGGGTTGGTGAAATAGAAGACAGGCTGGGAGTACCAGAGCGGATCCACGGTCAGCCCGATCGCCGCGCTTGCGGTGACCACGTGCTCCTCGAAAGCCATGAAGTCGCGGATCGCGGGTGGTCGCGGGATCGGGGGAAGCAGCGTGACGGCGTCGCGATCCGGTACCGGCCGTCCCTGGGCCGCGGCCTCGACGAGCCGGTCGTCGGCGATCAACTCGACCAACGATACGTTGCCGGGCACCGCATACAGCTGCCCGTCGTGCCACACGCCAACGCGTTCATCCCCTTCGGCGGAGCGGAACGTGCTCCAGCGCATCGGTCCTCCTACCCTTTCCTCATGTCGTCGGCAGGCGTCGGTCTGGCCGAGCCGCGCTCATGCGGTCCGCAGCTGGCGCAGGATCGGGGCGACCCTGGCGAGAGCGTCGAGCATGGCAGTCGCACCGTCTTCGATCTCGGCGTTGGGCGTGAAGCGGCGATCCCCGCTTTCCCCGTCGAGGAACGTGGCGACGAAGGGGACGGTCACGCTCTCGCCCATCGGGAACATCTTCAGGATCGAGAATGTGGGTTTGAGAGAGTGCACCGCGCGTGCGCCGCCGGCCACGCCGCCGTAGCCGACCAGGCCTGCCGGCTTGTGAGCCCATTCGTGCACCAGATAGTCGAGGGCGTTCTTGGTCGCGGCGTTGACGCCGTGGTTGTACTCGGGGACGACGAAGACGAACGCGTCGGCGCGGTCGATGGTGGCGCTCCATGTCCGAGTGTGATGGTGGACGTAGCGACGCAGCCGGGGATGGTGGGGCTCGTCGAGGAGGGGCAGGCCGACTTCGGCGAGATCGACCAGCTCCACCCTGAACGTGCCCTGCTTCTCGGCGTGCTCGCTGATCCATCGTGCCACGGCGATGCCCGCTCGTCCCGGGCGGGTGCTTCCGGCGATCACCTGCAGGAGGGGTCGGTCCGATGCCGACATGGTGGTTGCTCCGTTCATCGTCACGGGATGGCGGACCGGCGGCTGGTCGAGCCGGCCCGCCACATGTCGCCGGTGATCCACGCCGTCGTGATCATCGTGCGGCGACTCGCGGGAACAGGAGCTCGGCGTGTCCCCGCAGGACGTCGCGGTACCTGCCGGACAGGTGCTCGGTGGTGCTCAGCTGCTCCGCGAGCGGGATGAGCGCCTCCACTGGAGTGAACGTCATGTCGGAGCCGTACAGCACACGATCGCCGCCGACCCACGACAGCAGCGCGGGAAGCTGGGTGGGTAACACTGTGCCTGCGAGGTCGTAATGCAGCTTCGCGAACTCCGCGTGGACGTCGGCGCCCGCAACGTCGCTCGAAAGCAGCCGTGACACCCAAGCCACGCGCTCGGCAAGGACCGGAAGTGCGGCGCCGGCGTGCGAGACGATCCACCGGATGCGGGGGAACCGGCGGGTGCTCCCACCCAGCACCAGGTCGGTGAACGCCCTTGTCGTCTCGAACGGGAACTCCAGCATCGGGATCATCCGGCCGAACGAGACTGCCTCGTGGTTCGGCGGCGCGGTCGGGTGCACGAGGACGACGGCCGCGCGGCGGTCGAGCTCCTCCAACACGGGACGGAACATCGGATCGCCGATGTAGCGGCCCGCGTAGTTGGTCAACATGGTGATCCCGTCGGCACCAAGCTCGTCGAACGCCCGCTCGAGCTCACGCACCGAGTCCTCGACGTGCGGCAGCGGCAGCGACGCCAGGTGGCCGAACCTGTCGGGCCGGCCGCGCACGATCTCGGCGCCGGCGTCGTTCACCGACCGCGCCAGCGCCACCGTGGCCTCCCGTTCGGGCAGGAGCACCCCCGGCGAGGAGATCGACAGGATCGCAGTGGCGATGCCGAGGGTGTCCATGCCGGCGATCTGCGCGGCCGCGCTCCAGGTCGGCAGGCTCGGGATGTTGTCGGGCAGATCGCTGCCGAGCCCGGTCAGCGCCTGGCGGTACACCAGCGGCAGGAAGTGGCTGTGCACGTCGACGGCGCCCTCGGCGACGCCGAGAACGCCCCCGGCGAGGGTTGTGGCTTCACTGCTGGTCATCGAGCCTCCACACGGGTTGCAACGGGCGCGTTCTTGCCGGTCAGGAGTTGGTCGCGGAGGTCGGCGAGGAGCGCGGGCACGTCCGCGGTGGTGGGCGCGCAGCCGAACACATAGAAGTCGGGGCGGACGAGGACGGCCTCGACTCCCGTCTCACTGAGCCAGCCCGTCAGCCGGCCGTCGAGATCGGTGCACCCGTCCGGCTGGGCCGGGTCGAGGCAGAGCAGGCGGATCCCGAGCGCGTTGACGGTGCGCAGGTCGTCCTCGGCGAGATCGACGCCGTGCCGGGTGATCAGGCAGAACCCGTCGCCTACGACGGCATCGGCGAGCCCGCGCCGGCCGTCGCGGCCGACCAGCCCCTGCACGGCGAGGGATCCGGCCAACGGGTCCGAGCCCGTGCCGGCCGGTCGGCGGCGGATCCCGCCCCGCAGCCCCGGCATCGGCTCCGGTGGCGGTGTCCGGCCGGTCCGGAACGCCTCGTCGCGGTTGCGCGCGGCTGCGGGGTCGAGCGTGCAGCTGACCCGGCCCATCCGCATCGACACCTCGATGGTGCGCCGGTTCTGCTCGTACCGCTCCGCGGTCAGCGTGTCGAGCAACGCCTCGTCGCTGATCCCGCGGAGGACGAGATCGAGCTTCCAGGCGAGGTTGGCCGCATCCCGCAGACCCGAGCACAGGCCCTGCCCCATGAACGGGGGCATGACATGGGCGGCGTCGCCGATCAGCAGGGTACGGCCCACCCGCATCCGCTCGGCGAGCGAGGAGCTGAACCGGTAGACGACGTGTCGCTCCAGCACCGCGTCTGCGGGTCCAACCCAGCGCTCCAGCATGCGCCACACCACGTCGTCCGCGGCGAACTCGGCCGGGTCCTCACCGGGCAGGAGCATGAACTCCCAGCGGCGGTGGTACCGGCCAACCTGCACGGACATGTGCGGACGGCGTGGATCGCACCACTGGCAGGAGTCGCCGAGCTGGGCCCAGAGCCGCTCGGCGACATCGTGATCAGGGAAACCGACGTCGACGACGAGCCAGTGCTCGGAGAAACCCAGGTCGACCTCGCCGATGCCGGAAAGTGTCCGCAGCCGGGAATTCGCGCCGTCGGCGCCGACCACGAACCGGCCGCGCAGCTCGATGCGCTCCCCGGTGAGCTCGAGCTCACCGGCACCGGCGGGACGGGTGCGCTCGCCGATGGCCGTCACGATCCCGTCGGTCTCCGCGACCGAGACCATCTCCCAGCCGCGCAGGAGGTCCACCGACGGTGCGCGCAGTGCCCGCTCGTGCAGGGCCCGCTCGAGGGCGGGCTGGTAGAAGAGGTGGCTGAACACATAACCGCTGGCGGCGAGCATGTCGGCCTCGAGATCGAGGATCAGCTCACCGTCCGCGCCCCGCCATTCGTAGCTGCGCATCCCCACCACATCCTCGCCCAGCTCGGCGACCACACCGAGCCGGTCAAGGAGACGGCGGATTTCATGGTCGAAGTGGGCTGCCCGGGGCCGCGGGTAGAGCTCCGGCCAGCGCTCGATCACGGCCACCCGGTGACCGTCCTGCGCCAGGAGGTTGGTGAGGACCTGCCCGACCGGCCCGTAGCCGACCACTATGACGTCGTACAGGGGCGTCGCTTCGTCGAAACTCATGTGTCTCTTCCTCGCTTCTTCAGCCACAGACCAGCCCAGCCGTCCATCTCGCCGGGTGATCACCGTGCGCCACTCATGTGGTCAGGACGGCATCAACGGTGGTCATCCCAGCCCCCGGTTTGACCGCACGGGCGAGACGCTTCAGCTGGGCCGGCCGAATGCCGTAGTTCAGCGCCATGACGCAGTACGCGACACCCGAAGCCCGCCACACCAGTAACGCCGAGCGCCGGTCGAGGGACCCCGCGACGACTTCAGGTATCCCCGCCGGACCGAGGTGACCGGACATCTTCACGTCAAGGCCGAACTGCTCCGTCCAGTGATAGTTCGACGGCCTGTATGCAGGAGCCTCGCTGCCCCGCAGCAGGACGCGCGCAGCAGACCGGGCCTGTTCAACGGCGTTGCTCCAACTTGGTGTCCGCCTCGCCGGACCGCTTGTCGCGGCTACTGCAGCCACATCACCGGCCGCGACGATCTCCGGGCTGGCACGACACCACGCGTCGACGCGGACGCCTCCATCAACGGCCAACCCGCTCTCAGCGAGCCACTCGACATTGGGCACATCGCCGACCGCGGACACAACGACATCGGCTTCCAGAACCTCGCCATCCCCCGTACGGACCGCGCTCGGAGCCGACGCCGATCTCCCGACGAGCTCGACCCCCTTGGGAGCGATATGAAATCTGACTCCGGCCTCGCCGGCGGCTTGGCGAACGCACTCGCCGACCAGGGGACCAAGCAGCCGTTCGAGTGGTGGCTCTCGATCGACGACGGTGACCGCCTTGCCGAGCTCACGGCAGGTTGATGCGATCTCCATTCCGAGGAAACCGCCGCCGACCACCAGCACCGACGAAGCCGTGGCGAGGTCGGTGCGAAGCGCGGAGCAATGCTCAAGATCGCGCACGACATTCTCAGCCCGGCCCGGCGGACCGATTCGTCGAGCACGTGCTCCTGTTGCGATAACAAGACCGTCGTAGGGAACTGGACCGTCACCGGTGTAGACGAGTCGACTGCGCACGTCCAATCCTTGGGCGCGCGTGTGGAGCCTCAGATCGACTTCGCTCGACAACGGTGGCAGCATCACGTCCTCGAGTGACACATTCCCGGCGAGCGCTCCCTTCGAGAGGGGCACTCGGGTGTACGGCGGCACAGGCTCACCACTGAGCACAGTGATCGACCCGTCGAATCCCTCGACGCGCAACGTCTCGACCGCCGTCACCGCGGCGATCGACCCACCGACCACCACGATCCGATCGAGCGTCATCGGATGACCTTCAGCGCGGCTACCGGGCACGCGTGTGCGCCCGCCTCGGCCTGCCGCTCAAGCGTTGGGGGGACCTCTTCGTGCAGCACGACCACCACCGCGTCATCGTCGAGTTCAAAGACCTCAGGGGCGACCTCCTCACACAATCCGTGCCCCTCACACCTCGATGTGTCGGCGCCAATCCTCATGACCTTGCTCCTAGTCGGCTACGGCGGCGGTGTGGACACGCACGGGCAAGGACTCGTAGGCACGGGTCATGCTGTTCAGCAGGAGCTTGGGCTCGCCGACGAGTTCGAATCGCGTGACGACTTGGGCGAGCCGGGTCATCAAGCTGCTGAACTCGAGGCGAGCGAGGCCCTGCCCCGCACATCCGTGGACTCCGTGGCCCATCGCGACGTGGTCGGCGTTGTCGCGCGAGATGTCGAACTCGTCGGCGTTGTCCCACTTTCGCTCGTCCCGGTTCGCCGAGCCGAACAGCACGAACACGCGCGCACCAGCAGGGACGCGTACTCCTCCAACGTCGGTGTCCCGGACGGCGACTCGGGTGAATCCGCGGATCGGGGACTCGAGCCGCACCACCTCGTTGAACGCGCCGCCCATCAGATCGGGCCGGTCCCTCAGCAGTTCCCACTGGTCCGGGTGCCGGGCGAACAGCGCGATGGCTGAGCCGATCGCGCTCACCGTCGTCTCCAACGACGGCCCGAAGTAGTCGAGCAAGAGCGCTGGGCACTGCTGCCACTCGACCTCACCGCGGTCGGCAGCCTGGAGCAGGTCGTCACCCAAGGAATCCTTGAGCAGGCCGCGGTTCTCGACGAGCTTGCGGACGTACTGCACCAGCTCCATGGCGTGCTCTGCAGCGGCGGGTGTCCGCTCGCTGATCGGCCCGCCCAGGTCGGCACCGGACTTGGCCCAGCCGAGAAGGTGGGGACGGCATTCGTCCGGGAAGCCGAGGAAGTCCGGGACGACCGCTAGAGGCATGGCTTCGGCGATGACCGGGACCGCATCGACCACGTCGTCGGCTTGCGCGAGCACAGCCGCCACCACCGTCGCGGCGCGCGAATCGATGTCGTCCCGCTGGTCCCGGAGCGCCCTGGGCGTCAACCGATGTGCGACGACCTGGCGCAGGTGTTCATGCAGCGGTGGGTCGCTGGCGAGTGTGGTTCCCCGACTCAGCTCGTTCGATTGATCGTTGAGCATCACACCATGACTCGAGACGAACGTCTCGTGGTCACCCAGGACAGCCCGTACATCGTCGTAGCGCGCGATCGCGAAGACGTCCAGCCCGGGCAGCCACACAGCGGGCCCTAGGTCACGGATCTCGCGATAGCGCTCATACGGCTCCAGGATCCCCTGCTCACTGAACAGGTCGCCGTCGTACTGCGGGGCGTTCATGCGTCCACGCTCCGGGCGACGGACGACGAGATGTCGTCAACCGGCGGTAGCTTCGCGGCCCATGCTGTCAAGACCTCGGCATAACGGGCCGGGTCGAAGGTGTGCATCATGTGTGCAGCATCGGGGAACGATTCGTAGGTGACCTGGGCGCCTGCGGCGTGGATGATCGCCATTGCCCGCTCGGCCTGCACGTCCGACAACGCGCCGATCAGCTCGTCCGTCTCCGGGTCGATCTCGTGCGCGTGATGAGTGATCAGCACGGGCGTCTTCACCTGCGACAGCATCCGGTCGTGCGGACAGTGAAGCGCGACAGTTCCTTCGAAGAACACGCGGCCCCACTCCGGGTCGTACTCCTTGAGGTTCTGCGGCGGCTCCTCGGACATCGGGAACAAGCTCAGGATCTTGGACGGCGACGCCTTGGCGGCTGCGACGAATCCGGCCCAGTCGCCCACTGACCACTGGTCGCCGAGGTAGTTGCGGTACAGCTCGAACGCCGGTCCTGCGCCCTGGCGGATCGTGTGCCCATAGGCCGGGACGAGTTCGGAGGCGAAGAAGGGCGTGTCCTCGCAGAGCGCGCCACGGATCTGGCCGGGCATCGCGTAAGCGGACAGCCAGGCAGCGAGCAGTCCGCCCGAGGAGCAGCCCGCCACGATGACCGGCCGCTGGACGACGAGCGCGATGAAGCGCACCAGATCGTTGCCGAAGTTGTCGAGGCTGTACCGCTTGGGCGTCCAAGTGCTTCGCCCTTGGCCCCGAAGGTCGACCGCAAACACGTGGAATTTCTCTGCGAGCATGCCCATGACGGGCTCGTAGCTCCACCACGACCCTGTCTGCTCCGGGATCAGGAGCAGCGCGGGCTTGTCGGGCCCGCCGGCCTCGGCATAGTTGAGAACAACCTCGCCGAGGTCGACCTGCTTCTCGGGGAACGCGTGCGGGACGAAGACGTTTCGCGCCGATGGCGTAACCTGCTCGGTCATCGGGTTCTCCTTACTGGTTGCGAGGACGACGCTCCGGCAGTCATGCTGAATGCGATCCGGTCATGAGCCCGGCCAGGTCCTCGGGTGCGAGGAACGACGGCGGCGGCGGAGGCCCCCAGTCGTAGAGCGATCGCGCCCCCTCCCATACGCGCGCTTCCCACAGGGCGTCATCGACAATGCAGTCGATGTCGGAGTAGTACTCGGCGAAGTTGCCGGCCGGGTCCTTGAGGTACCAGAAGAAGTTGGATCCGATCGTGTGCCGGCCGAGTCCCCAGACGTGCCGCTCCGGATCCTGCTCGAGCATCGCCGTAGCACCGCGCCCAACCTCATCGACATCGTCGACCTGCCACGACGTGTGGTGCAGCAGGTTGATCGGCGCGCTCTGCACAAGAACGTTGTGGTGGTCGGTTGAGCACCGCATGAACGCGGCGAGGCCCTTGACCGTGTCACTCACTTTGAAGCCGACCCCCTCGGTGAAGAACCGTTGCGACGCCTCCTGGTCAGTGGAGCCCAGGACGACGTGGCCGAGCTTGCGCGGCCGGACTCGGCCTTCGCGCAGGACGGCGTCGGCTCGCGCGTTCTCGCGGGCTGTCACGCCCGGTGTGTTGTAGGCAGGAGCGGGGGTGGGCTCGGATTCCACGTGCGGGGCGATCTCCACTCGCACCCGGACCTGGGTGCCGGAATCGATGGCTTCCACCGACGTCGAAGAGCGCACGATCTCGATCCCCAGCCGCTCCATCGCTCGCGCCACACGGTCGAGGTCGTCCGGATCGTCCACTCCGACACCGAGGTCGAGCAGTCTGCGACGCGGCGCGTAGGCGATCGCCAGCTGCTCGCCGCCGTCGACGGTGCTGAACCGCGCGACGTTCGGCGCACCAAGGGGCGGGGCGACGGGCGTCAGGCCGAAGTCCGCGTAGTAGGCAGCGGTGCTCCGGACGTCCGGCACGCCCAGTGTGATGCTGGTCAGTCTGTGCAGCGGCATGACAGGTTCTTTCGCAATCGGGTTTTCAGTGGGCGGTGACGCAGACCTGGCGCAAGGCACCGATGCCTTCGATGGTCGTCTCGACCACGTCGCCGGCCTTGAGGAACCGAGCGGGCTTGCGGGCACCGCCGACACCGGCGGGCGTGCCGGTGAAGATGACATCGCCCGGAGTTAGCGGCACGACCGACGACAGCCGCTCCACCAGGCTCGGGACCGAGAAGATCAGCCGATTGGTCGCGCTCTTCTGCATGGTCTCCCCGTTGATCCGGCACTCGATCGCGAGATTGTCGGGGTCGCCGACCTCGTCCGGGGTGACCAGCCACGGACCCTGTGGCGCGAACCCCGGGAACGACTTGCCGAGCGAGAACTGCGGAGCCGGACCAGAAAGCTGTAGGGCGCGTTCGGAATAGTCCTGGCCGACGGTCAGTCCGGCGACGTATGACCATGCGTCGGCCGCGGCGACACACGCGGCGCGACGCCCGATGATGACGACGAGCTCGGCCTCCCAGTCGACGGTTGTCGCGGGAAGCGCGAGGTCGCCCACCGGACCGGCGAAGCTCCCGACCCACTTGGTGAAGGTCGGAGGCACGTCCGGGTATTCCAGACCCGCCTCGTCGGCATGGTCGCGGTAGTTGAGACCAATCGCGAAGATCTGCCGCGGCTCGGGCGACGGCGGGCCGAGCTCCTCGAGCAATACCGGCACGCCGTCTGCGGTGAAGTCGATCGAGGCACCCCCGGCCCAGTCGAGGAACTCCTCCCACGCGTCGTACACCCCGCGCGGGTCGGGCCCGAACCGCCCTCGCGACGCTTCGGCGACGTCGACCAGGGACGTGGTGTCGGGAGAGATGATGACCGTCCGACCGGACCGTGTTGCGATGCGCACGCGCTCGCCTTCCTGTGACGAGGTCGTCAGTACGACCCGAGACTGTGGCACCACTCACACAAGCAGGTCGTATTCGAGATGTCAAGAATATTGCGAAATTTGGCCCTCGCGCGCGGTCCGGCGCAACTTTCGGAACTTTGCTAGCATGTCGACATGGCACGCGCCCGATCCTCGAGCCCCACCCGCGCAGACGTGGTCCTCGCCCAGATCCGAGCCGACATCCTCAACGGCCGGCTGACCCCGGGCTCCCGGCTCGGGTTCAACGGTCTCGGCGAGCGCTACGCGGTAAGTACCGGCGTGCTGCGCGAGGTGCTGCCCCGACTCGTCGAGCAGGGACTGGCCACGTCCGAGGCGCAGCTCGGGTTCCGGGTCATCGACGTCTCGGTCGAGCGCCTGTCCCAACTCACCGAGGCACGCGTCGCCATCGACACGCTGGTCACGCGGCAGGCGGTCACCCATGGCGACATTGCGTGGGAGGCCAACGTCGTCGCCAAGCACCATGCCCTGGCCCGCATCAGCGCCGAAGCCTCGGCCGCGGACATCTCCGAAGACTGGCTAGCCGCGCACGAAGCGTTCCACGTCGCCATCCTCGAGGGCTGCGAGAATGCATACCTCGTCGACACCGCGGCTCGACTTCGCTCGATTTCCGAGGTGTACCGCTGCTGGTCGTGGCCCGAGCAAAACCGCACTCACCGCGACATCGCCCGTGAGCACCGCGAGATCATGGAGGCGGCCATCGCCCGCGACGCCGACCTGGCCGCGCAGCTCACCGAGGCCCATATCCGCCGCACCACCGAGCTGCTGCTCTCAGGCCGCGCCGCCGCTGACCGGTCCGCTCCGTAGTCAATGACTCAGGCCTGGCGCCGCTCGCCGCAGACGACCCCCACGATCGCGCGTCATCCACGAGTACTCGTATCCCGGATCACCCGCGCTACAACATTGCTTCCCCCTCCGCAAAGAGTGGCTCGAACGGCACGGAGACCTGATTCCGGTGGCCCTGATTCAAAGCGGGGGCTCGCGCAGCCAGCCCCCGCGAGTCCTAGGCGGCGAGCGCGGCGGCCCAGACACCGACCATGACGAGGAGCGGGACGAGAGCCATGACCGGGAACGGGCGGCGCAGCCGCGCGTACGGCGGCGCGAAACCGATCGGCCTCTCGGCTGCCTCGCTGTCGGCGCCCGCGGGATCGGGGGCGGCCATGGCCGCGTCGTCGTTCAGATCTTCGAGCCGCGCGTAGAGCACGTCCGCGGTCTCGCTCATCCACCGCCACGTCTGCGGGTCGCAGCAGGACAGCGACCGCAGGTGGGAGTAGACGAACAGGCGGTCCTCGACGACCTCCACGTCGAAAGCGGTCTTGCCGGGGCCGACGAAGCGGGCGACGATGTCCGGCGTGAACAGTGAACGGGCCCAGCCCTCCGCCTCGGGCGGGCAGAACAGCCGGAACGCTTCCTCGAACGGGCCGCCCAGCGTTCGCCTGTCCTGAGCGGGCTGGACGGGCAGGGTTGATCCGAGCAGCCGTCCTTCGTCGGTGCGGGCGTCGAGCACGATCTGCGGCATCCGCTGACCGAGCGTGAGGGCGAAGTACGACCAGTGCAGCGACTCGCCCGCGCGCCCCTTCGCGATCCAGGCGGTGTAGTCGGCGACCTCCAGCGGGCGAGGGCCGAAGCGGCGCAGACGTGCGGAGCAGCGGCGCAGGGTGCCGCGCTGGAAGATGAGTCCCGGCAGGTCGGGTTCCTTGACCTCGGGGGTGAAGTCGAACCCGTTGGCGGTCGCGAACCGGTGCAGCCGAAAGAGCTCCTCTTGCTTGCCCTTCATCCTGTGGGCGACCCAGATGAACACGGAGGCGACCAGGCAGGCCGCCGTACCGGCCGACAGGAGCAGGGCGTGATCACGCAACCGCTCGGCCAGCGTCTCCGTCCCCAGCGCGCCGAGGATCAAGGCGACGAGGACGAGGGCCGCGACGGCGGCTGTCGCGACCAGGTAGAGAACGAGCAGGCCGACCCAGACGTTCCACCGCGTGCGGCGCCCGAGCACGCGAGTGGTGAACTCCCGCATCTCGGCGCGGGTGGAGGCAACGGTGAGGGGCGACGTGTCGAGCCCCGCGTCAGCTGCCGCCTTCACCGGCCGATTCCTCCCGGAAGGACATTGACTCACTCCCCATGACCACGACGCCACCATACGCGAGCACACACGCCGCGGCCGTCAACCAGTCCCGCGCCGTCATGAGCAGAGCCGGTACCAGTCCCGCGCAGCTGCGCGCGTGACCGTCACCACGTTGTCGCAGACGCCGCACGCGTGAATTGTCCAACTGCGACCGTCTGGACGACCGAGGCCGAATCACGTCGCGCGGAACTTCGCCTGCGCTGGTAGCCGGCCCTCAACCGGCGGCGTCCGGGCGCGGCACGAGTGTCGGCGGGGTGAGCTGGCCGGGCTGCGGCCAGTTGGCGAACGCCTCGGCGTAGCTGTGGCTCATGATCTCCAGGACAGTGCCCCACGGGTCGGTCGCATAGGACAAGACCCACGGCCTGCCCGGAACGAACTCGTACGGCGGCGCGACCAGCGTGCCGCCGGCGTCGACGATCCGGTCGATCACGCCCGGCACGTCCGGATGGGTGAGGCAGAGGTGCCACGGGCCGCGGTCCAGATAAGGCACCCGTTCGTCCTCCGCGCGCTCGCCGCGGGTGGGCGGGTCGATGAACTGGAAGAGTTCCAGGCCCACGGAGTTCCCGGCCAGCAGATGGGCCTGCCAGGCGCGGCGGAACCGCGGGCCGAGCACCGTCGCGGCCTCCCCGTGACCGGTCGCTTCGAGGACGCGCGGGCCCATGATGCAGTGGAAACCGAACACCTGCCCGTACCAGTCGATCGCGCCGAAGACATCCGGCACGGTCAGGCCGACGTGGTTGACCGCGAGTGCTGGTGCCGACACGGGACGCCTCCCTCTTCACCGACTCAAGACCACCCAAATGTATCCGATTAACGGATCGCACGCCAGGCGAGCTTGAAGTTTGCCGCGTATTGCCGCGCGAATGTATCCAATGCTAGCCTCGCCTCCTCGCTTGGCTGCACTGGTGCAGAAAGGATCGACGATGACCCGCTGGTACCGAGCCGTGCTCCTCGCGGCGGTCACTGCGACCGCCTTCCTCCTGTCGGGCTGCGGTGACGCGGCCGTCGTGCCCGCGAAGGTCACCGGCACCGGAACCGTGGAAGGGAGGGGCGCGACGATCGTGGCCTTCGTCGTCTCGACGGCCAACAGCTACATCAGCACCGAGATCAAGGCGATGCGGGCGGAAGCCGGCCGGCTGGGCTACCGGCTCGACGTGATCGACAACAACTTCGACCAGACCCAGCAGAACCAGCAGGTGCGGCAGTTCCTCGCGTCCGGCAAACCCGCCGCGGCGTTCGTGTACTGGCCCGCCAACAACGACACGGGGGTGAACTCCGCGCGCCTGCTGGCGGCCCGCGCGCCGGTCATCCAGCTCAACGGCCGGGTGCTGCCACAGGCCGGCCCCTACATCACGGCCCGGCCCGGGCAGGACAACGAGGCGATCGGCGCCGAGATGGGCAACATGGCGTTGCAGGCCGTGGCCGAGGCGCGCAGCCGCGGTGTCACGTTCCACGGCCCCGGCGGGAAACCGAATCTGCTGGAGATCACGTATCCGACCGGGTACGAGACCGGCATCGTGCGGCACCAGGCGTTCTTCGACCGCGTCGGCGACACCTTCAACGTGCTGGCCACCGAAAACGTCAAGAGCCCCGACGCGCAAGGCGGGTTCACCGCGACCAGCCAGATCCTGTCGAAGTACAAGGCCGCCGGCATCGACTTCGTCGTGGCGGGGTCGAACAACATCGGCACCGGGGCCGTCAAGGCGCTGCAACAGGGCGGCCTGCGACCAGGTGAGGACGTGACGGTCGTGGTGGGTGACTTCTCGGGCGACCAGCAGCCGCTGAAGCAGGGGCTGATCTATTCCGCGGTGCTGCAGTCACCCGTCATCGAGGGCATCCTCGCCATCCAGACCGCGGCGCGGTACCTCGCCACCGGCCGGGTCGTCGACGGCGTCGACCGCCTGCCTGCCTCGGCCGACCAGCCACCCGTGACCGCCGCCGCACCGTCCCGTTTCACCTACATGCCCAACCCGGCCATCACCCCGCACAACGTCAACACCCTGCGGGTGTGGGGCCGCACCGTCCAGGAGTTGCAGTTCTGATGGCGGCGAACGTGATCCCGCGCCTGGAAGTCGATGGCGTGTCGAAGAGGTACGGCGCCGTGCAGGCGCTCGACGAGGTCCGCCTCGAAGTGCGCCCGGGTGAGGTCATGGCTCTGCTGGGCGAGAACGGCGCGGGCAAGAGCACCATCGTGAAAGTCCTTTCCGGACTGGTGCGGCCCGACTCCGGCACCGTCCGGATGGACGGGCGAGCCGTCGAGCTGTCGTCGTCGGGGGCGTCGCAGGCGGCCGGTATCGCCGTCGTGCAACAGGAATACAGCACTGTCGGCGCCCTCAGCGTCGCCGAGAACCTGCTGCTCGGCCGGCGCGGCGTGCGGTTGTGGTGGAGCAGCGGTTTCCTGCGCCGCCGCGCGGAGGATCTGCTGGCCAGGGTCGGGCTCGGCTACCTGGACCCGCGCACGCCCGCCGAGGAACTCTCGGTCGCGGAGCTGCAGCTGCTCGAGATCGCCCGGGTCCTCGCGCGGTCGGCCACCGTGCTCATCCTCGACGAGCCGACGGCGGCGCTGTCGCAGGCCGAAGCGGCGCGAGTGCTGAAGATCGTCCGGTCCATCGCCGACGAAGGCGCCGGCATCCTCTACATCACCCACCGGCTCGACGAGGTCTTCGCGATCAGCGACCGCGTCACGATCTTCCGCAACGGCGCCAGTTTCGACCCGGCGGTGACCGCGGAGCTGACGCCGGAGGACGTCGTGCGGCGCATGCTGGGCCGCGATCTCGGGGACATGTTCCCCGACCGCGGGGACACCGAGGACGCCCCGGTCCGGCTGAAGATCACCGGGCTCACCACGCCCGGGCTGGCGGCGCCGGTCGACCTGGCCGTCCGGCGGGGCCAGATCGTGGGCCTCACCGGGCAGCTCGGTGCCGGTGGTTCCGCGTTGCTCCGGGCGCTGGCCGGTTTCGCGCCGTCGCTGACCGGCACCGTCGAGCTCGACGGCAAGCGCGTCGATCTCAGCCATCGCCGGGCGGGTATCGCCAGCGGCATCGCCTACTGCTCGCCGGATCGCAAGCGCGACGGCATCTTCGCCGGGCTGTCGATCCAGCGGAACCTGTCCTCGGCGTGGCTCGGGCGGGTGTCCCGGCTCGGGGTGGTGTTCCCGCGCCGGGAACGCGACATCGCGACACGGACGGCAGAGCACTTCGCGATCGACACCGCGCGGCTGCCCGTGCAGGTCGGCACCCTGTCCGGCGGCAACCAGCAAAAGGTCGCCGTCGGCAAGTGGCTGGGCCGCGATCCCCAGGTCCTGCTCGTCGACGAACCGACGCGAGGCGTGGACGTCGGCGCCCGCGCCGAGATCTACCGGCGGCTGCGCGCGCTGGCCGACGAGGGGATGGCCGTCGTCGTCAGCTCCTCGGACACCGGCGAGGTCTTCGGGCTGTGTGACGCCATCGGCACTTTCCACCGGGGCGTCCTGTCCTCGGTGCGGCCCAGTTCGGAATGGACGGAGGAGGCGCTCGTGCGCGAGGTCATGCACGATGGGAACACGCGGCCGGTGCCGGCGGGTGAAGAGGTGACGTCATGACCGAGGTCTCCGTACCGGTCCCGGTCGCCAGGCGCGCCGGCACCGCACGGCAGTTGAGCCGGTGGGCCATGCCCGTCGTGTTCGTGGTCCTGGTCGCGGTCGCGACGGCCACCACACCGGATTTCCTCACCTTCGACAACCTGCGCGGAGTACTGATCAACACGTCGGTGACCGGGATCGCCGCGGTCGGGATGACGGCGATCACCCTCTCCGGCAACCTCTTCTCCCTGGGCACCGGGCAGTCCGCGATGCTCGCGTCGATCCTGTTCATGTCCGTCGCCGCGCACGGCGGCTCCCTCGTGGCAGGCGCCCTGCTCGCGCTCGTCACGCTCGTCGTGATCGGCCTGGTGCAGAGTCTTGCCGTGGCGGCGGGACTGAACCCGGTGGTCACCACACTCGCCGCCGGAGCCCTGATCTACGGCGTGGTGGCGGCGGTGACCGGCGGAGCCGTGATCTCGGCGCCGGCCTCGGGTGTGGGCGCGCTGGCGGCCACGACGCTGCTGGCGATCCCGCTGCCGGTCTGGGTGTTCGTGGCGTTCACCGGACTCGTCTGGCTGTTCGTCGAGAGGACGGTTCCCGGCCGCCGTCTGGTACTGGTCGGCGCGAACCGGGAGGCCGCGGTGACCAGCGGCATCTCGGTGCGGTCCGCCACCGCGTGGGCGTTCGTGATCATGTCGGTCGGGTTCACCGTCGCGGGTGTGTTCTCGGCGAGCCAGCTCGGGCAGGTCACGGTGAACAACCTGTCCGAGCTGACCGTCGACGCCGTCGCGGCGGTGCTGGTGGGCGGCACGGCGGTCAGCGGTGGCGACGGTTCGCCGGTCCGTTCGGCGGCCGGTGCGCTCGTGATCGTCGTGCTGCAGAACGTGCTGCTCCTGCACGGTCTGACCACCGGGGTCCGGGTGCTCGGCGAGGGCATCCTGATCATCGTGGTGGTGGCCGTCCTGCACCTGGCCAGGAGGTGGGCGTCATGACTTCCCGGACCGTCGGCAGAGCCGGCCGGGCCTACGGGGTCCAGGCGGGGGTGCTGGTCGCACTCGTGGTGTTCCTGGCGGTGACCGTGCCTGATTTCACCGCCTCGTCGGCGGTGTTCGGCACCTTGGACGGCGTTGCCCTCGTCGGCATCGCCGCCGCGGGAGTCGCGGTCACGATGATCGCGGGCGAGCTCGACCTCTCGATCGGCTCGATGGCGGCGCTGGCCGGTGTCGTCGCGATCCGCGCCGGGGAGCTCGGGCTGGTCCCCGCGATCGCGCTCGGCACCGCGACCGGGCTCGTCTTCGGGGTCAGTCAGGGGCTGCTCATCGCGTGGCTGCGGATCAGTTCGCTGGTCGTCACCGTCGGGTCCCTGATCGGGCTGAGCGGGATCGCGCTGGTGCTGTCCCGCGAGCGGCCGATCGGCCTGGCGGAGCTCACCACGACCGATCCGCTGCTGCGGCAGTGGTGGCTGCTCACGCCCGCGACGCTCACCGGCATCGCCGTGCTCGTCCTGCTCGGTGTCTTCCTCGCGTACACCCGGTGGGGCAGGGAGATCTACGCGGTCGGTGGAGCCCGCCAGGAAGCACGCGCGGCCGGTGTCCCCGTGACCGGCTCGCTCACGCTGGCGTTCGGGCTCTCCGGCGCCTGTGCCGGGCTCGCCGGATCGCTCGCCTGCCTGCAGGGCGGCTCGGCGGATCCGCGGGGTTTCTCCACCCTGCTGCTGGCCGCGGTGTCCGCCTGCCTCATCGGCGGAATCAGCCTGTACGGCGGTCGCGGCAACGCGGTCAACGTCGTGCTGGGCGTGCTGATCCTCGGCGTGGTCGGCGCGGGGGCGACGGCAGCCGGCGCCCCGACCTACGTCACGGGCCTGGCGACCGGGGCGTTGCTGCTCCTGGTCGTCGGGATGCAGTTCGTCATGGACCGTACGGTCGCGGTGCGGCGCCTGCACGCCGCGCGAGCCCGCAACGCGGCCGCTTTTCTGGGAGGAGATGGGTGATGTCCACAGCGGATCGGCGTGTCGGTTTCATCGGGCTCGGCCACATGGGCTCCGCGATGGCGGCACGCCTGCTCGAGGCCGGTTACGACGTCACGGTCTGGAGCCGGACGCCGAGCAAGGCCGACGAGCTCTGCGCACGGGGTGCGACCCGGGGCGAGGGCCCCGAGGACGCGATCGCCACCGGCCTGGTCTTTTCGATGCTGAGCAACGAGGACGCGATGCGCGCGGTGTTCACGGGCGAACGGCTGCGAGCCGCGCCGGACGGTTTCGTCCACGTCGGTCACGCGACCGTCAGCCCGGGTGCGGCGGCCGGGTTCGACCGGCTCGCCCGCGAGCACGGCTGTCACTACCTCAGCGCCCCCGTGCTGGGGCGGCCGGACGCGGTCGCGGCGGGGCGGATGACCGTGCTCGCCTCCGGCGACCCGGGGACCCTGGCCGCGGTGACGCCCGTGCTCGAGGCGATGGGCAAGCGGGTGTGGGACTTCGGGCCCGCCGTGGACGCCGCGCCCACCGTCAAGATCGCGGCCAACTACCTGATCGTGCACGCCCTGCAGGCGCTCGCCGAATCGGTGACCCTGCTCGAGGGATCCGGCATCGACACCGGGAAGTTCGTCGAGGTGATCAACGACTCGATCTTCCCCGGACCGGTCTACGGCGGCTACGGGCGCGCGATCGCGACGAGCACGTACACCCCGCCGGGCTTCACCACCACGCTGGGGCACAAGGACCTCATGCTCGCGATCCGCGCCGCCGAGACTCTCGGCGTGGAGCTGCCGACCGGAGCAGTGCTGCGCGAGGTCTTCGAATCGGCCATCGAGCACGTCGGCGAGGACCTGGACTGGGCGTGCGTCGCCGAGATCACCAGGCGACGCGCCACCGAACCGCTCACGAACTGAACCGCTTTCCGACCACAGGGAGCTACCCGCACATGTCACTTCAGGAATTCCTGCCCACGCCGAAGTTCGCCGAGTACAAGGAGCACTTCAAGGACTTCTTCCTGCTCGATCGCCGGGACGACGGCGTGCTGTTCGCCCAGGCCCACACCCGGGGTGACTCGGTCAAGCTGAGCGTGGAGAACCACCGTGCGCTCGGTCAGTTCCTCAAGACCGTCGGCGCGGACCCGGAGAACGAGGTGCTGATCCTTACCGGCACGGGGCGGGACTGGATGATGGGCTCGGACCCCAAGGGGTTCGAGATCGAGGAGCGCGACCTCGAGTACTGGGCCTACGAGTACGCCTACAAGGACGGCCGGATCAACGTCAGCAGCCTGGTCAACGACCTGGAGATCCCCACGATCGGCCTGATCAACGGGGACGGGTACCACTCCGAGGTGCTGCTCATGTGCGACCTGACGCTGATGGCCGAGGACGCGCGCATCTACGACCTGCACTACGGGATCAGCTCGGTGCCGGGCGACGGAATCCACAGCTGCTTCCAGGAACTGCTGGGCGTCAAGCGTGCCGCCTACGCGCTGCTGACCGGTGAGGCGATCGACGCGGCCACCGCGCTGGAGTACGGCATGGTCAACGAGGTCCTGCCGCGTGACGAGCTGGTCACGCGCGCGCACGTCATCGCCGACCACATCATGCGGCAGCCGCGGACCGTCCGCCGCCTGACCACGCAGATCATCCGGCGCCCGTGGAAGAAGCGGATCGTCGACGACCTCGACGGCGGGTTCGGCATCCAGATGTTCGGTCACCTCGCCAAGGGCAAGGCCGTGCACAGCGACGACCAGATCTCCGGCAGCGGGGACTACGTGCGGGAGGGCCGCCGGACCCCGTTCGACTGAGCGCGAGCACGAAGAAGCCGCCGGCCCGGAAAGGCCGGCGGCTTTTTCCTGTGGTGTCACCCGATCCAGACGGTCTTGAGGTTGCAGAACTCGCGGATGCCCGCCGCCCCCAGCTCGCGCCCGTAGCCGGAGTCGCGGACCCCGCCGAACGGCAGTTCCGGGTGCGACACGGACATGCCGTTGACGAACACGGCGCCGGCTTCGAGCGCGTCGGCGATGCGCCGGGCCTGTTCCTCGTCGCCCGTCCACACCGCGGAGCTGAGCCCGAACGACGTGCCGTTGGCCAGCTCGACCGCCTCCTGTTCGTCGGCCGCCCGGTACAGCACGGCGACGGGGCCGAACGCCTCCTCCTGGAAGAGCCGGCACTCCGGGCCGACGTTCTCGAGCAGGGTCGGCGGGTAATACCAGCCGGGGCTGTCCGCGGGGACGGCCGCCGTGGCGAGGACCCGCGCGCCGTGGGCGAGGGCGTCCTCGACCTGGGCGGCGAGCTCGTCCCGGCCGCTCAGCGTCGCGAGCGGACCGATGTCGGTGGTTTCCCCCAGCGGGTCGCCGACCGACAGCGCGGCGATCTTCCCGGCGAACAGCGCCGCGAACTCCGCGTAGACGTCGGTGTGCACGATGAAGCGTTTTCCGGCGATGCAGGACTGGCCGTTGTTGTTCATCCTCGCCGCCACGGCCGTGGTCGCGGCCCGCTCGACGTCGGCGCTGGGAAACACGAGAAACGGGTCCGAGCCGCCGAGTTCGAGCACGGTTTTCTTGATGGCGCGGCCGGCTGCGGCACCGACGCTGCGCCCGGCGCCTTCGGAGCCGGTCAGGGTGACCGCCGCGATCCGGGGATCGGCGATGATGCTCGGGATCGCCTCCGAGCCGATCAGCAGCGAGCCGAACGCGCCGGGCGGAAAGCCGGCCCTGGTGAACAGCGAGTCCAGGTACAGCGCGGACCGCGGCACGTTCGAGGCGTGCTTGAGCAGGCCGGCGTTGCCTGCCATGAGCGCGGGGGCGGCGAACCGCATCGCCTGCCAGATCGGGTAGTTCCAGGGCATGATCGCCAGCACGGCGCCGAGTGGCTGGTACTTCGTGAGGGCCCGGCGGGCGCCGACCCGCTCGGGTGCGCGCAACGGCTCGTCGGCGAGGAACTCCTCGGCGTGCTCGGCGTAGAAACGCATGGTCCGCGTGCTCTTGGCGATCTCGGCGCGGGCCTGGCCGATCGTCTTGCCCATCTCGATGACGATGCCGCGAGCGACCTCTTCGCCGTCGGCGTCCAGGATGTCCGCCGCCCGCCGCATCCAGGACGCCCGGGTGGCGTAGCCGGTGACGCGGAGCCGCCGGGCGGCCTCGTGGGCGGCCCGCACCCGCGATTCCACCTCGGCGGGATCGTGCGCGGCGAACCGGTCGGCCACCTCGCCGGTGGCCGGGTTCGTCACGGCGATGGGGCGGGTGACCGGGGGGCCGGCGGTTGTCGTCATCTCGTGCCTTTCTGCGTGGGGCTCAACCTCTGTGGTGAGCCGAGAACAGCTCGGGGTGGTGTGCCAGTTGCAGCCGGGTCCGGCGGATGTGGCCGCGGGCGACCAGGCTCGCCTGGTCCGCGTCGTTCTCCCGCAGGGCGCGCACCAGCATGCGGTGCTCGTCGTGGACGATGGTGTCGCCCTGTTCCAGGAAGACCCGGGTGAACATCAGCCGGTAGTGGTGGGTCATGTTCCACATCCGCTGCACGATCTCGTCGAGCACGACGGTCTTCGCGCCGGAGTAGGACAGGCCGTGGAACTCACGGTCGAGCGTGAGGAACTCCTCGGCGCTGCTGGTGGCCGCCATCCGGTCGGCCAGGGATTCCATCTGGTCGAACACCTCGGGGGTGAGCCCGGGCAGGCTGGCGCGCAGCAGCAGCGGCTCGATCTGCTCGCGGATCCGGTAGAACTCCTCGCATTCGGACAGGTCGAACTGGGACACCCAGGCGCCCGAGTTCGCCACGAGCTTCACCAGGCCGTCGGCCTCCAGGATGCTGAGCGCGCTGCGGACGGGAATGCGGCTGGTGCCGTACCGCTCGGCGATCTCCTCTTGCCGGATGCGGCTGCCGGGCGGCAGTTCACCGGCGAGGATGGCGGCGCGCACCGCGTCGGCGATGCGGCGGCTGGTGTTGCCGACGCCGGTTTTCCCGGTGCTGGGTTCGTGCTCCTCGGTCATGGCGACATGATGCCTAACGTGCCGGGTCCGCGGGGTGCCACAGGGTCACCGTCGTGTCGGCCTCGTAGGCCTTGCCACCGGGGAAGCTGACCAGTTCGAACTGCATCCCCCAGGGGGCGAGGAAGTAGACCCAGCGTTGACCCGCGCTCGCGTTCGCGCTCGCGACGGGGTCGCCGAGGACGCGCACGCCACGGCCGCGCAGGTACTCCACCGCCTCGTCGAGGTCGTCGACGTAGAACGCGATGTGGTGGCCACCGATGTCGCTGTTGCGCGGTTGCTCGCGCTGACCGTCGGCCGCCTCCCACTGGAAGACCTCGAAGTTCGGGCCGAACCCGCACCGGTAGAAGTACAACTTCCGCATCACCGAACGCGGGTGCACGTTGAGCTGCTCGCGCATCCAGTCGTCGTCGTGCACGAACGGCCCGAGTTCGTACACGCGCTCGCACCCGAGCACGCCGACCAGGAAGGCATCGGCCTCCTCGAGGTCGGGGACGGTGAAGCCGACGTGTTCCGCGCCGCGCAGCCCAGGCAGTGGCATAGGTCCTCCTCGCACCGTTGATTGGATACATTAGCCGCCGGGTTACGCGTGTCAAGCCTGGACACCGCCTGAGCAACTCTTGTGATTGTATCCGATCTGTGGCTAGGGTTGATGACGCGCGCTCGGCGTGAAATGCCTTTTCCTGGATCGAGGACCGCGAGGAAAGCTGATGCCACGACAACGACGTTTGGAACCGATCCGGCCCTGGGTGCACCTGAGCACGACCCGGGCCGACTGGCAGGAGGCGGACCCGGCCCTGCTGGCCGGGATGCTCGGCCAGCTGCACCTCATCCGGGCGTTCGAGGAAACCGTGCTGGAACTCGCGTCCGAGGGACTGGTCCACGGTCCGGCGCACTCGAGCATCGGTCAGGAGGGCGGGGCCGTCGGTTCGGCCATCGGGCTGCGCACCTCGGACGGGATGAACGGCTCACACCGCAGCCACCACCAGTTCCTGGCCAAGTCGCTGACCCACCTCACCGGCGGCAAGGCGGACCTGGACGCGCTGGTCGACGACGCCGTGCTCGCGTTGCTCCGCCGCACCCTCGCCGAAATCCTCGGGCTGGCACAGGGGTTCAGCCGTGGCCGCGGTGGTTCCATCCACCTGCAGTGGCTCGAGGCGGGCGCCCTCGGCAGCAACGCGATCGTGGGCGGCGGAGTGCCGCTGGCCGCCGGGAACGCCTGGGCGCAACGACGGGCCGGCACCGACGACATCACGGTCAGCTACTTCGGCGACGGCGCGGTCAACATCGGGTCCGCGCTCGAGACGATGAACCTCGCGGCGGCGTGGAACCTGCCTCTGTGCTTCTTCATCGAGAACAACCTCTACGCGGTCTCGACACAGGTCGCCGAGGTGACGCGGGAAGACCGGCTGTCCGGGCGTGGCCTCGGTTTCGGCATCCCGTCCTGGAAGGTCGACGGGATGGACCCGCTCGCGGTGCACCTGGTGATGACGCAGGCCGAAGAGATCATGCGCGCGGGCGACGGCCCGGTGCTGGTGGAGGCCGACGTGTACCGGTACTACCACCAGAACGGGGCGTATCCCGGCAGCGCGTTCGGCTACCGCTCCAAGGAGGAAGAGGCCGCCTGGCGCGAACGTGATCCCATCGCCAGGGTCGCGACCGAGATGCGGAACCTCGGCCACCTCGACCAGGCGACCGCGGACGGCGTCCGTGAGCAGGCGCTGGAGGCGATGCGAAAGGTCGCCGCGGAGCTGCTCGAACCCGATCCGGACGACGAGGGGAAGCGGCGCATCCGGCCCGCGCTGTGGCCGGACCCGGCGACCGTCGACGAGGGGCTGCGCGGCGACGCCGCGGAACTGGCCGGCGTCCGCACCCTGGATCCGGCCGGATACGACGGCCCCACGACCTCCGCCCGGTTCGTCGGCATCGCCTCGGACGTGCTCGCCCGCCGGATGGAAACCGACCCCAGGGTCGTCGTCCTCGGCGAGGACGTCCACCGGCTCGGCGGCGGCACGAACGGGGTCACGAAGCAGGCCCTCAAGGTCGCGCCCGACCGCGTGCTGGGCACCCCGATCAGCGAGAACGCGTTCGCCGGCCTGGCCGGCGGGATGGCGCTGGACGGCCGGTTCCGCCCCGTGGTCGAGTTCATGTACCCGGACTTCCTCTGGGTGGCCGCGGATCAGGTGTTCAACCAGATCGGCAAGGCGCGGCACATGTTCGGCGGGCACAACACCGTTCCGCTCGTGCTGCGCACCAAGGTCGCGATGGGCACCGGCTACGGTTCGCAGCACCTGATGGACCCGGCCGGGATCTTCGCCACCAGCCCGGGATGGCGGATCGTTGCCCCGTCCACCGCGGCCGACTACATCGGACTGTTCAACACCGCCCTGGCGCTGGAGGACCCGGTGCTGGTCATCGAGCACGTCGACCTCTACCCGCTGCGGGAGGAGGTGCCGCGGGACGATCTCGACTACTTCCTGCCCCTGGGCAAGGCCGCGGTACGCCGCACCGGGTCGGAGGTCACGGTGCTCAGCTACCTGTCCATGGTGGGCCGCTCCGCCGAAGCCATCACCCAGTCCGAAGTGGACGCCGAGCTGATCGACCTGCGCTGGCTGGACCGCGCGTCACTGGACTGGGACACCATCGGCGCCAGCATCCGCAAGACCAACGCGGTGCTCATCGTCGAACAGGGCGCCAGGGGCACCTCCTACGGCGGCTGGCTCGCCGACGAGATCCAGCGCCGCTACTTCGACTGGCTCGACCTGCCGGTCCAGCGCGTCACCGGCACGGACGCGAGTCCGAGCATCTCCCGAGTCCTCGAGGCCGCGGCCATCGCCGGAACTGGCGACATCGTCGCGGCGCTGCGCCGGTGCAGGACCGAGCTGGGCGGGGGTGCCTGATGCCCGCCGTCATCCGGATGCCGGAACTGCTCGCCGGTGCCGCCGAGGCGGTGCTGCTCACCTGGTACGTCTCCCCCGGTGACGAAGTCGCCGCGGGCCAGGCCGTCGCGGAGATCGAGACCGACAAGGCCACCGTCGACATCGAAGCCGATCGCGGTGGCGTCGCGGCCGGAGTCCTGGTGGACAGCGGCGCCTCGGTCCCCGTCGGCACCCCGCTCCTCGTCCTGGCCGAGGACGGCGAGTCGGTGGACGCCGCCATGGCTGGTTTCGCCGAACCGGGAGCCCCGTCCGGCAAACCCCCGGCGCCGGACGACGCCGCGGGTGAGCCGCCCGCGCCCCCGCAGCGGCAGTTCGCGACCCCGCTGGTCCGCAAGCTCGCCCGGGAACACGGGGTCGCGCTGGCCGCGATCAACGGATCCGGTCCCGGCGGGCGGATCGTGCGCCGGGACCTGGAGCGTCACCTCGCGGCGCGGGCCGAGCCCGCCGCCGTGCCGCAGGCGAGTCCGCCCCCGGCTGAGGTGGAGCCGGCGAGCATCCCCGCGGGAGAGAACGGCCACGTCGACGTCCCGCACACCGGGATGCGGCGCGCCATCGCCCGGCGGCTCACCGAAAGCAAGAACACGGTCCCGCACTTCTACCTCGAGGCCGACTGCCGGGTGGACGCGCTGCTGCGGCTGCGGGAGACGATCAAGAACGACCCGTCGATCGCGGTCACGCCCTCGGTCAACGACTTCGTGGTCAAGGCCGTGGCCGTGGCGTTCGCGGAGGTGCCGGAAGCGAACGTGATCTGGACGCCCGACGCGGTGCGCAGGTTCGAGTCGGTGTCCATCGCGGTTGCGGTGGCCGTCGACGGCGGGCTGGTCACGCCGGTCGTCCGCGATGTCGGCAGCCGTTCGCTGAGCGACATCAGCCGGACGACCGCGAGCCTGGCCACCCGCGCCCGTGCGGGCCGGCTCAAACAAGCCGAGCTCGAAGGCGGCTCGTTCACGGTGTCGAACCTCGGCATGTACGGGATTGAGCGCTTCGCGGCCATCATCTCCCCGCCGCACTCGGGCATCCTCGCCGTCGGCGCCGCGACCAAGCGCGCTGTCGTAGACGAGGACGGTGCGCTCGGCGTCGCGACCATGATGACCGTCACCCTCTCCGGCGACCACCGCGCCCTCGACGGCGCCCTCGCCGCCCGGTGGCTGACGGCGTTCCGGGGAATCATCGAGAATCCAATGAGGATCGTCGTGTAGCGGGGGCGCCCGGAAGCGGGCCGGTCAGCCACGCGTCCGGAGCGCCTCCCACAGTTCGTGTCCGGTGAGGGCCAGTGTGCGCTCTCCGGCGCGGTGCTTGGTCAACTCGGTTCGGTCACCACAGCACCTGAACCCCGGCCACGGTCTGGAAGGCGTCGTCGGCGGTCACTAGTGGCAGCGATTCCGTCATGCACTGTGCGGCGATCATCCGGTCGAACGGGTCGCGGTGCTTCCACTCCATCGAGCCCGCGAGAAGACTGTGCTCGTCCGTGACGGGCACACTGTCCACCGCCAGTCGCGCGAGGTGCTGCCGGTACGCGCGCACCAGCACCTCGGCCTGCGGCAGCTTGCCCAGTCGTTGCTTGGTCGCGATCTCCCACGCCGAGGCCGCGGAGACGAACAACTCCGTGCGGCGATCGGCGACCGCGGCGCGGACCTGATCGGAGAGCCGGTCAGGTTCGGTCAACGCCCACAGCAGCACGTGCGTGTCGAGCATCAACCGTCGCGGCGTCACGACTCCCATGCCGCGAGTTCGTCCTCGGGAAGCGGCTCGTCGAACGAGTCCGGAACGCGGTAGGGGACGAAACCCAGCTCCCTTTCCGGTGGTTCCTGAAACGGCACCAGCCGGGCCACCGGCACGTCGCCGCGCGCGATGACGACCTCCTCGCCCCGCTCGACGTCAGCCAGGATCGCGGACAGCCGCGTCTTGGCCTCCTGCACCTTCACCGTCCGTTCCACCAGGTCGAAGGTACTTGACCAACCCAAGCTAGTCAACCTTGGTCACCGCCGGTCGGGTCTTGATCGCGCTGGTCAAGGCGGTGAAGCGCCCAGGCCCGCGCAGCAGCAGTGAGTGCCGCGCGGTGTGGCAGCGGGTGGTCCCGTTCGAGCAGTTGCCAGATACCCCAGATCGCGATGGCGAACGCGGTCCGCGTGGCGGCGGGAGTGCCTTGCCAGCACAGCACGGCCTCGGCCCACCGTTCCGCCGCGTCCGGCTCGTGGCCCGCAGCGATGAGCCGGAGTATCAGGAACGCCGTGTCCACGGCCGGGTTGCCCCGCCGCGACCAGGCCCAATCCACAACCCGGGCACCATCGTCGGCGACGAGGATGTTGAGCGAGTGCAGGTCGGTGTGCACCAGGTGCCCACCGGCGACCAGCTCGATCGCGCGCGCCTCCCCCGCCACCAGCTCGTCGAGGTGGTCGCGGGCCCACGGGTCCACGCCGGGCGGAAGGTCCTTCGCCAGCCTGCGCCAAGCGGCCAGCCGCCCCCACTGCTCGGCCAGGGACGGCACGTGCCCCGGGCACGCCGTCAGCTCAAACCACCCCACGGGCGGCTGGCCATCGGATCCCCTCTAACGCTGCGGCGGCGGGTCGCCGTAGCAGCGATTCTGCTGCAACAGCGCAGAGGCACGGAATCGCGACAACTGCCTCCGAATTCAAACCACCTCGTCGAGGCCGGCCCCGTTGCCGGCCCGACGAGCCAGGTCACCGCTTGACCACGTAGACCTGCGACGCGGTCTGCGGTCGGAGTTCGGCGGTCTCCCCGCCGGTGCCGACGAACACCCCGTGGGGTGACGACCTCACGCTCACGACCGCGCCGGGCCGCACCCCGGCGCGCCGCAAACTGTTCAGGAGCCGGGTGTCCGCTTGGATCCGCTCCCCGATGCGGTGCACGAGCGCGCTGGCACCGCTCGGTCCTGGCTCCAGCGCGCTGAGGCTGAGCGTGGTCTCGTCGACATTGCCACTCGTCCCGCCGAGTTCCTCCAGGCCCGGGATGGGGTTGCCGTAGGGCGACGCCGTCGGATGACGCAGCAGCTCCAGGAAGCGGCGTTCGACGGCCTCGCTCATCACGTGCTCCCAGCGCGCCGCTTCGGCATGGACGTGCTCCCACTCCAGCCCGATCACCTCGACCAGCAGGCACTCCGCGAGCCGGTGCCTGCGCAGCACACGTGTGGCGATCCGCCTGCCCTCCTCCGTCAGCTCGAGGCGCCGGTCGGCGGCGACGTGGAGCAGGCCGTCGCGCTCCATGCGAGCGACGGTCTGGCTCACGGCGGGGCCACTCCGGTGCAGGCGCTCGGCGAGGCGCGCTCGCCTGGGGACCACGCCTTCCTCCTCGAGCTCCAGGATGACGCGCAGGTACATCTCCGTGGTGCCGATCCGTCCGGACATGCTGCCCGTCAAGCGGGGATTTCGGCGGTGGCGATCAGGACCGCGCGGCCGAGGGTGTGCCCGGACATGGTGAAGCCGAGGACGGCCGGGGTGGCGTCGGCCGCGACGCCCACGGACTCCACGTCAAGGGCGTGCACCACGACGAAGTAGCGGTGCGGCCCGTGCCCGGCGGGCGGCGCGGCGCCGATGAAGCGAGCCAGACCGGCATCGTTGCGCAGCTGGAAGGCGCCGGCGGGCAGGCCCGAACCGGATTCGTCGCCGGCGCCCTCGGGCAGCTCGGTGACCGCGGCGGGAATGTCGGCGACCGCCCAGTGCCAGAACCCCGAACCGGTGGGCGCGTCGGGGTCGTAAACGGTGACGGCGTAGCTCTTGGTGCCCTCCGGTGCCCCGCGCCAGGACAACTGCGGGGACACGTCCTTCCCATCCGGCACTCCGAAGAGGCCGGAGTACTGCTCGCGCGACCAGGCGGCACCGTCTGCGACGGTGGTGCTGGTGAGCGTGAAGGAGGCCACCTCCGGGAGGCGGGCGAACGGGTCATTGGCGCTCATCGCGTCATTCCTCTCAGACCGTCTTGGCGGCGCACTTCGCCGCACGAGATCGACGATAACACGGATAATCGATTATCGTCCGGATCGTCTATGCTTCGGGCATGGCAACCACATCCCGGACGCCGGGGAAGCAGATGCTCTCCGAGCAGGTCTACGCCCACCTTCGGGACGCGATCATGCGCGGCGAGCACGGCCCCGGGGCCGCCCTCAAACCACAGGAACTCGCCCAGCAACAGGGCGTAAGCCTGGCGGTCGTGCGGGAGGCGCTCGTGCAATTGGTCGGCGACGGGCTCGCCGAGCGCCTGCCCAACCGCGGCTTCGCCGTCGTGACCTTCTCGGACCGCCGCTGGCAGCAAATCGCGGAAGCCCGCCAAATCGTCGAGCCGTCCGTGCTGCGCATGTCCATCGAACGCGGGGACCTCGACTGGGAGGCCCGGGTGCGAGCCGCCCACCACCGCCTGGTCCGCACCCCGGTATGGGCGCCGGAGGAGGGCGAGTACTACAGCAGCGAGTGGTCGGAGGCTCACCGGGTCTTCCACCGCACGCTGCTGGAAGGTTGCGGCAACCCGGTCCTGCTGGAGACGTTCGACCGGATGTGGACGGCGAGCGAACTGGCCCGGCGCTGGTCGACGCAGCGCAATCCCGATCGGGACGGCACCGACGAACACCGCCGGCTCGAGGAGGCGGCGCTGGCCCGCGACGCCGACACCGCGGCCGAGCTACTGGCCCGGCACGTCGCCATGACCGCGGCCGCACTCGACGGCAGACAGGAGCCCGCGCGGGGAACCTGACGAACGGGCGCCCCTTGCCCCGAGCGGCAGGAGAGGCGACAGCCACAAAGGACACCCCGGCGGACCTCCCCTTCGCGGGGGAACGCGACATGTTCGCGCCAGGACGTCCTGTCCTTCCGGATGACCGTTCCGCACACCGGAAGGAAGATCAGTGGTCGTTCAACAGTTGAAGCGCGCGGGGATGCTGACCCTGGCCGCGTCCGCGATGGCGGGCGGGTTGGTGTTCACCGGCGCGGGCACGGCGTCGGCCGCGCCGTTCGTCTGCACCGGCCAGGTTTTCCTGGCGCAGGCGGTGAACAACAACACGCAGGGACAGCTCTACGGCGGCACCTTCGGCGAAGGCAACATCACCTTCAGCCCGATCGGGGCTCCGGCGATCGACAACTACAACGCGATCGGTTACAACACGGTCGACAACTACCTCTACGGCATCCGGGGCACCAACGGCGGGCTGTGGCGGATCAACTCCGACGGCACCGCGACCGGTTTCGGCCCACCGGCCGGGCTGCCCGCGCCCGGCACCGTCGTCAACGGGGTGACGATCACCGGCTACAACGTCGGTACGTTCGACGACCAGGGCAACTTCTACGTCACGATGGGGACCGCGCCGTACATCTGGGTCGTCAACCCCGTGACGAACAGCGTGGTCAAGCGCATCGACCTCAACGGCAGCACCTCGTACGCCGACTTCGTGTTCGCCGACGGCTACCTGTGGGGTGTCGCGACCAACGGCACCGTCACGCGGGTCAACCCGAACACCGGCGCGGTCGAGAACTTCAACGCCGGTCTGCCCGCCGGGACCTTCGGCGGCGCGTTCGCCTACGGCAACGGCGACCTCGGCATGTACGAGAACAACGGCACGCTCTACCGGCTGCAGGTGACCAACCCCGCCTCGGCGAGCCCGGCCTTCCAGATCATCTCCACGCAGGCGGGCCCGGCCTCCGGCGGCAACGACGCGACCTCGTGCGTCGCGCAGCCGACGGACCTGGGGATCATCAAGGACGGTCCGGCGCAGGTGAACAACGGTGAGACCGTCACCTACACGCTCACGGTCCTGAACAACGGCCCGGGCACGTCGACCGGCTACACCGTGACGGATTCGATTCCCGCGGGCCTGACGAACGTGACGACGAGTTCGCCCGGCTGCGGAGTGGCGAACATGGTGCTGACCTGCACCGGCGGCTCGCTCGGTGTGGGTGACAGCACGACGATCACGGTCTCCGGCACGGCCGACGGCAGCGTGGAGACCCTGTTCAACACCGCGAAGGTGCGGGGCAACGAGGAGGATCCGAACCCGGGCAACGACAACTCGAACACGGTGACGACCGTGGTGGTGCCGATGTTCGCGGCGCCGCTGGCGGCGGGGGCGCTGGCGCTCGCCGGTGGCGGTTTCGCGCTGCGCCGCCGCCGCAACAGCGTCCGCTGAACTCAGTCCCGGGGCTGCTGCCTCCTGCCTTCCGGAGGCGGCAGTCCCTTTCCACCAGTCCCGGCGGATCCGGGGGTGATGTCACCGGGCTTGGGGAGGCCGGAGGTCTTCGACCGGCTCGCTCAGCATGGGCAGATCCCTCCAGGGCGCAACACCTGGCAGCCGCCGGGTCCGAACGAACTCACCAACGGCTTCGGTGATCGGCTCGAGAGGAAGCCCGCTCCCAGCAGGACCCCGTCTCCGACGGCCCGGAGGGTGAGCCGCCGAGAGCGTCAATCGGCGCCCTTCCGGAGCGGTCGTCGGGGGGCTGGAGGCGTCCTGCCACATGGGCCCGAACGGTCACAGCGTCACGACGATCTTCCCGTGCACGTGGCCCCCAGCCTGCAGGGCCACAGCCTCCCGGATCCGGTCGAGCGGGAACGACGCCGCAATGGGCACGGTGACGGCTTCGGCGGCGACCAGGTCGGCGATGCGCTCCAGCGCGGCCGGGTCGGCGGCGAAGGCGCCCGTCGCGTGCACGCCCGGAAGCCGACCGTCCGCGGCGATGGTCGAGATTCGCGCCGGTGGCACGCCGAGCGCGAGGGCTGTCTCGGCGGTTTCCGTGCCGTGCAGGTCGGTTGCGGCGGTGATGCCGTCCGGGGCGAGTGCGCGTACCCGGTCCGCGAGGCCGGCGCCGTAGGCCACCGGCACGGCGCCGAGCCGCTTCAGGAAGTCGAACGTTCCCGGAGACGCGGTGCCGATCACGGACGCGCCGGCCAAGCGGGCAAGCTGCGCGGCCAGAACGCCCACACCGCCGGCGGCGCCGCCGACCAGGACAGTGTCCGACGGACCGACGCGAATCGCGTCGAGGGCGGCTGCCGCGGTGAGCCCGGGGGTGGGCAACGCCGCCGCGGTGGCGTCGTCGATGCCGTCCGGGGTGCGCAGCACCAGGTTCGGCGGCGCCGGCGGCACACGCAGCACGACGTGGTCGGCGACCGCGCCGACGAGCACCCCGCCGTACACGCGGTCGCCCGGGGCGTACTCGGTGACACCAGGCCCGACCTCGTCCACGACGCCGGCCAGATCACAGCCGAAACCGGACGGCCCGGTGATGCCTAACCTGGCCGCGTGGCGTGCGGAACCGGCGATCTGCCAGTCCATCGGGTTCAGCCCGGCCGCGCGGACGGCGACACGGATCTCGCCCGGACCGGCATGGGGCTCGGGAACCTCGCGCACCTGAAGCACTTCCGGCCCGCCGAACTGTCCACGGAGGACGGCCCGGCTCATGCCGCGGTCCCCGGTCCGGTGAGGGCCTGCTCGATGATCCGCCCGTACAACCGGACCGACGTCGACCGCGGCAGCAGGTACTTCCCCGCCACGTCGGCGAGGTTGTTCATCAGGCCGGGAATGACGTGCGCCTTCCGGCCGAGCTTCCGCAATGCCGTGCGCGCGACCACCGCGGGGTCCATCTTGCGCCCGCCGAGCTTGCCGAAATCGATGCCGACCGCGTTGTCCAGCCCCTCGGTCCGCGTCGGCCCCGGGGAGACGACGAGGACGTCCACGTCGTGCTTCTTCCACTCGTGGTTGAGCGCCTGCCCGAGCGACAGCACATATGCCTTCACCGCGGCGTAGTTGGCTTGGAAGGGCACCGGACTGGCCGCGAGGCTCGACGCCACCAGGATCAGGGCACCGCGACGGCGGCCGACGAACTCCCGCCCGAACCGGTGCGCCAGCCGCATGGGCAACGCCCCGTCGAGGGCGAGGACATCCAGCTCGTCGGACAGCTCGTTGCCCACGAACGGACCGGCGTGGAAGATGCCGGCGTTCGCGACGACCATCCCGACGTCCAGGCCGCTGACTTGCCTCGACAGCTCGTCGACCGCGCCGTCGTCGATGAGATCGAGCACGACCACCTTGCTGTCGACGCCATAGGCCCCGGAGAGCTCCGCGGCCAGCGCCTCGAGGCGGTCCTTCCGGCGCGCGACCAGGACGGGGTTCACGCCCGCGGCGGCCAATTGCCGCGCGAACTGCTCGCCGATGCCGGAGGACGCTCCGGTGACGACGGCGTAGGCACCGTAGGTGCGCAGGTCTTTCATAGTGGTTCCTGTCTGTGCCGGGGAACGCCCCGATTTCCGTGCAAGCGTTCCAGAAGTCGTCCGCGACCCTACGACTTCTTGAACGCGCAGTCAAGAAGTCGTAGACTGGGGACATGGCAAGGACAGGACGGCCGAGAGCGTTCGACCCGGCGGAAGCGCTGGCCACGGCGCAGGGCATCTTCTGGGCGTCCGGCTACGGCGGAACCTCGATCCAGGCGCTCGTCGACGGCGTCGGACTGGAACGCGGGAGCCTGTACGCCGCCTTCGGCGACAAGCGCCGGCTGTACTTCGAGACGGTGAAGCTGTACTGGGCCGAGTACGAGAAGACCCTCCGGTCAGCGCTCACGCAGGTCCCGCTGCTTCCCGCGTTGCGCGAGGTCCTGGTGATGCCCGCACAACTCGGAACCGTCGCGTCCGATCCGCAGGCCCCGCACGGCTGCATGATGGGCAACACCATCGCGGAGCTCGTCCCCCACGACGCCGAAGCCACCGCCCTCGTCACCGACGCGTTCGCCCGGTTCGCCGACCTGCTGATCGAGCCGCTCCGGCAGGCCCAGAAACGCGGGGAAGTCAGCACCGCTTCCCCACCCGAAGCGCAGGCGCAGCTCCTGCTCGTCCTCGCCCAGGGAACCTCGCTCCTGACGCGCACGGGAACCGACCCGGCGACAGCCACCGCGGCGATCGACGCCGCCTTCGCCGGACTACGCGCGGACGACTGAACAGGCAGCATGCAGAAAGGGGCCGGGTGGAGTGCCCTCCACCCGGCCCCTGAAGACGGCAGGCTCAGCCCTTCCAGACCACCGGCGAATCCTCGTACGCGTCACCGTCGCTGAACTCCGCCGCGGTCACGCTGGCCCCCTCGCGGGCAGCGGTCAGCACGCACGTCTCGTACTTCGCGCCCGCGGTCGTGAACTCCCGGCCGGCGCTCTCCGACTCGCACTTGGCGGTGTCCCCGCTGATGATCACGCCCGTCGAGCGCCCGTCCGCGCCGAGGCCGCGCAGGCGCACCGAACTGTAGGACAGGTCGGTGCCGCCGACGTTCTCCACCGTCGCCCGCACGTAGAACGGGGTGAGCCCCTTCGCGCGGTCGCCGAAGGCCGCCAGGTCCGCGTTCTCCCCGCGCTCGATGGCCGTCACGGTGATCGCGATGGTGCCCGACTTCGAGTTGCCGTACTCGAACGGCACCACCGCCCGCTCCCCCACCTTGAGCTCGCTGCCCGGCGCGGTCGTCTCCCCCGCCGCCGCGGGACTCGCCGGCGCGGACGGCTGCGACGACTCGGCCGAGGCGCTGCTCGGCGCGGTCGTGGTGCTCGGCGCCGGCGCGGCGGACTCGTCGTCGCTGCCGCACGCGGTCAGCAACACCGGAGCCACCAGGGCGGCCAGCAGGACGGAACGGACGTGCTTCATGGAACTCCTCACGTGGAAAGAACCTCAGGCCGCGAACCGGACGGCGTGGTCGCCCTCCGGATAGGCCGTGCGGTCGACGTAGACGAACCCGGCCGGGACGGCCGCGGGATCGTCGAAGTACAGGACGGCACAACGCACCTGTTCGGCCCGCAACTCGGTGACGCCCTGCTCGGTGGGGGGATCCTCGCACTTCTCCAGCGAGCGGGGCACGCTCAGCGCGTGCGCGTAGCCCCCCGCCGGATCGGTCGCGGTGATCTTCGTGAGGGGGTTCGCGTGCGGATCGCCCGCCAGGACGGCGAAGTGGACGTTCACGTAGTACGGCACCGCATCGCGCACCGCCTGCGTGCTCGCACCGAGCCCCCGCACGTCCCGGAAGTCACCGGCCTCGCCGCGCCGCACCTTGCCGATCCGCAGCGCCAGCACGCTGTCCGGCGGTGTGTCACCGCCGGCGTGCAGCTTGACCACGCCGAAAGCGCCCGCCGGGACCGGGGTGGCCGGGTCGGTGAGCGCGGCGGCCGCGGGCAACGCGGGATTGACCGTCGCCCGCGGCCGCTCCGGTTCCTCGTCCTCCCCTGCGCACGAGGTCACCAGAACCGCCAGCACGGCCGCGGCAACCAGCCGCAGCACGCCCCTCGACCGCACACGCCACCCCTGAACGTCCTCGGCTCCCGGTCCGGCGAGCCCCCTCACGCGGACGTTAACCCGCCCGGACCATCCGCCGTGTGGGCCGTTCGCACCACAGCACTCACAGGTCGTCGACGCTGATCAAGCCGTCCTGGATCGCCCGCGCCACCAGCGCGGCCTTCGTCGGCGCCTCCCGGCCGATCTGGGCGTACTTGACGCGGATCCGCTCCAGGTGCGAGTTCACCGTGTTCTGCGAGATCCCGAGGCGGTGGGCGACGAAGTCCTTGGACTCCGACTGGAACCACTCCACGAGCACCTCGGTCTCCCTGGCGGACAGCGCGGGCCGGTTCGCGGAGCGGTCACCGGCGAGCGCGCCCGCCAGCGACGGCGGCGTGTACGGCCGCCCGCCTGCCGCCGCGCGGGCGGCTTCCACCAGGTGCTCGGCGCCCTCGGCCTTGGTGAGGTAGGACAGCGCGCCCAGTTCGAGGCACTGCAGCGCGATGTCGTCGTCGGCGCGCATCGAGTACACCACCACGCGCCGCCCCGCGGCGGCCAGCCTCCGCAGGTCACCCAGCGCGGGCGTGGCGCCGCCGAGGTGCAGGTCGAGGATCACCACGTCGGCGTCCGCGCCGTCGAGCCACGCGACCCGCACGTCGTCCCCCTCGGCGACCGTGCGGATCGGCGGGCTGCCCGACGCGAGCCAGTGCGCGACGCCCGCCCGCACCGCCGGGTGGTCGTCCACGACCACCGCGGTCAGCTCGTCACCTGCCATTTCGCCTCCAAGCGGGTCCGGTCGCCGTGGGTGTGCAGCACCACTTCGACGTCGGGGGAACGCGGCGGGCTCCCGGTCATGACGGCGCGATCGGCGATCACGGCGAGCCGGACCTCTCCGGCGGTGCGCAACAAGCTCACCCTGGCCCGTGTGCCCGCCGCCGACAGCACGGTCAGCACCGGATCGGCCAGCGCGCGGCGCACGTGCGTGGGCACCGGCACCGCCTCCCCGCTGACCGCGAACGACACCACCACCCCGCGGCGCTCGGCGACGTCGATCGCCGCGGCGAGCTCGTGCACGAACGGGTCCGGCACGTCATCGTTCTCCGCGAACAGCCGGCGCAGCCGCGCCGCGGCGAGCGCGCACTGGTGGCGCACCTCGTCCGCGCGCGGGTCGAGCGTGCGGTCGGCGAGCCCGGCGAGCAGCGGCAGCAGGGTGCCGAGCTGTTCCGCGGCGCGGACACGCTGGTCGCGCTCCCACTGCTCGGCGAGCGCGGCGCGGGTGGCGGCCCGGTCCCGTTCGCGCAGCACGCCGGCCATCGCGCGGAGCCGGCGCAGCACCACTTGCGTGATCAGCCCGATCGCGACCTGGAACCCGAGCACGCTGACGATCGCGATGGCGGTCTCCCCCAGCGAGACCCGGTCCAGGGGCACCACCAGCAGGAATTGCGTGGTGCCGAGCGCGGCGTGCAGCGCGAAGGCGGCCAGCAACGGCCGGGTCCGTTCGAGCAGCAACACGAGCAGGTGCCAGCCGACCAGACCGAACGCCCAGTGCCGGGTCAGCAGGTACCACTCGGGCGGGGTGGTCGCGGTCGCCGAGGCGGAGGCGAGCAGCACCACGCCCGCGGCGGGCAGCGCGACCCCGGCCGGCACGCGGCGGCCGCGCAGGATCCAGCCCGCGGCGACCACGAGCACCAGCGCCAGGACGGCGAACGCGGCCTCGGCGAGCCACAGCGGGTGGTAGGCGGAGCGGTTGCCGAACAGGGCCGCCCCGGACATGGTCGCCTGCAGCACCGCCGTGGTGCCCAGCAGCACGATCCGGATCGCGGTCAGCACCCGCTCCAGCAGGACCTGGTCAGTCATCCGGCCACACCAGCCGCACGGTCGTCCCGGCGCCGGGCCGGGAGGTCACGGTCGCACTGCCGCCTGCCGCCGCCATGCGTTCGACGAGCGATCCGCGGATGCCGCGCCGGTGCCCCGGCACCGCCTCCGGCTCGAACCCGGCGCCCTCGTCGCGCACGGTGACCACGGCCCCGTGCCGGTGGGGCGCGACGGCGACCCGCGCCTCGGTCACCCCGGCGTGGCGTTCGACGTTGACCAGCGCCTCCCGCACCGCGCGCGTCACCGCCAGGGCGGCGGACGCGGGCAGCAGCGGCACCGGTGTCCAGGCGAGATCGACCCGGAGTGCGCTCTGCGCCAGGACACCCCGCAGCGCGGCTTCCAGGTCCACCAGGCTGTCGTGCGCCGCCGAGCCGCCGGTTTCGCCCGTCAGCAGCGCGAGATCCCGCCGCGCGTACCCCGCGACCGCCTCCGGTTCCGCGTCGTGCAGCGCGACCATCAGGAACGTCGCGGACGCCGTGTCGTGCAGCAGCGCCAGGTACTCCCGTTCCTGCCGCCGCCGCTCCAGCGCCAGGGTTTCGGCCCGTTCCAGCGCCGCCTGCCGGTCCCGCACTCGCTCGATCCAGCGGGTGACGCGCACCAGCAACGCGAACGCCAGCCACGCCAGCGTGGACTCCAGCACCACCCGGAACAGGGTCGGCGCCGCGTCGGCGACACCGATCACCGCGGCTTCGAGCGCCAGTAGCCCGGTCAGGACCGGCACGGTGACCCGCGGCGGCCACTGCCACTGCATGGTGATCCCGGTGATCGTCAGGACGTTGGGCGCCCACAGCCCGGGCACCGTCCACGGCTGCGTCGCGATGATCGCGGCCGCTCTGGCAACGGTCAGGACGCAGGCGAGCGCGCCGCCGCGGCCGGTGAGCGCGTGGTGGCAGTCCGCCGCGCCGCTGACGAGGGCGAGCCCCAGCAGGGCGAAGGCCAGCGGCAGCGCGGCCGTGGGGGTGGACAGGACGCCGAAGACGCTGAGCACGGCGAGGGCGATGCCCCGCACCAGGCCGCTGAACTGGCCGAGCGACCGCAGGAACTCCGTCTCGACCTGGCCGCCGCCCAACCCCCCCTCCTTCGGTGGTGTCCGCGCCCCGATCCTAAAGCGCGACCCGCCCGAGGAGACTACGATGGCCGGTTTCCGGCTGGGGAGGTGCGTCATGGCGGTGCTCGACGACGTTCGCGCGCTCGGCACGGAGCTCGAGCGCTCGTATCCGGTCTACGTGCGCGGCCGGCTGAAGTTCCGCGTCGGGCAGATCGTCTACGTCGCCTTCTCCGCCGACGAGACGGTGATGGAGTTCGCGTTCCCGAAGGAGGAACGCGCCGCGCTCGTCGCCGGTGAACCGGAGAAGTTCCGGCTGCCCGCCCAGTCGGACATGCGGTTCAACTGGGTCCGCGCCGTGCTCGCCGCGCTGGAGCCGGCCGAGGCCCGCGAGCTCGTCGTGGACGCGTGGCGCATGGTGGTGCCGCAGAAGGTCTCCCGCGCCTACGACCTCGCCCATCCCGGCGGTCCGGGCTGAGTGCCCGAAGGCACCTGTTGCACTGCCGGCCGGCGCCGCAGGACCGCTCGCAGGATCTTGCCGGACGCGGATTTCGGGATGGCGTCGAGAAATTCGACGCGCCGCACCTTCTTGTGCGGTGACACCCGCGCCGCGACGTAGCTCATGACCTCCGCGGCGTCCAGCCGGGCGCCGGGGCGGCGGACCACGAACGCCTTCGGGATCTCCTCCCCCTCCTCGTCCGGCACGCCGACCACCGCGGCGTCGTCGATTCCCTCGTGGGTCAGCAGCAGCGCCTCCAGCTCGGCGGGCGGCACCTGGTAGCCCTTGTACTTGATCAGCTCCTTGACGCGGTCGACGATGGTGAACACGCCGTCTCCCGTCACAGTCGCGATGTCGCCGGTGTGCAACCAGCCGTCGGCGTCGAGGGTGGCCGCCGTCGCCGCCGGGTTGTTCAGGTAGCCGGTCATCACGTTCGGTCCGCGCACCCACAGCTCGCCCCGGTCGGCGTCCCGCCCGGCGGAGTCGACGAGCCGGCATTCGACGTTGGGCAGCGCGTACCCGACGCTCGCCGGGTCGGTGTCCGGGCGGTCCTCGGGAATGGCGTGCGACACCGGCGACATCTCGGTCATCCCGTAGCCCTGCAGGATCTTGCAGTCCAGCCGTTTCGCGACCGCCCGCGCCAGGTCGCCGTCCAGCGGCGCCGCGCCGCTGAACACCAGCTCCACACTGGACAGATCGGCCCCGTCGACGAGCGGGCTCTTCGCCAGCAGCACCGCGGTGGGCGGCGCGATGTAGAGCTTGGTGACGCGGTGCCGCTCGATCAGCCGGAGCATGCCGGCCAGGTCGAACCGCGGCATCGTGACCAGCGGGAACCGCTGGTGCAGCGCGTGGTTCATCAGCACGGTCATCCCGTAGATGTGGAACAACGGCAGCACTGCCAGCAGCACCGTCGAGGGCGCGGTGCGGCCCATGCGGGAGAACTGCAGCACGTTGGCCACCAGGTTCCGATGCGTCAGCACGACACCCGTGGCGCGGCCGGTCGTGCCGGAGGAGTACGGCAGCACCGCGACGTCGCCGGGCCCGGTCACCAGCGGCGGCGGCTCCCCGCCGGGCAGCGCGTCGAGGCGCCGGCGCCCCGGCGCGTCGTCCAGCGTCAGCACCTCCTCGATGCCGGCCTTCGCCGCGGCCGCCTCGGCCACGTCGAGCAGGTCCGCGGTGGTGACCAGCAGGCAGGCGCCGGAATCGGCCAGCTGGTGCGCCAGTTCATCGGCGGTGTACAACACGTTCGCGCTGGTCACGATCGCGTTGGCGCGCAGGATGCCGTGGAACGCGGCGACCCAGTCCGGCGAGTTGGGCGCGAACAGCCCGACCACCGAGCCCCGGCCGATGCCGTGGGCGTGCAGTCCGGCGGCGATCCGGCGGACCGACTCGTCCAGCTGCCGCCGGGTCGTCACCCGCCCCTCGGGGTCGATCAGGGCGGGCGCGGCGGACGGTTCGCCGGAGAACAGCAGCTCGGTGAGCGTGACGTCCGGGATGTCGATGTCCGGGAACGGACTGCGGATGATCATCAGACCGGCAGCCGATCGCGACCGGTCTCGCGCAGGGTCAGCACCGTGATCAGGCCGACCACCGCCACGCCGAGCACCCAGAACGCGGGCGACATCGGGTTGCCGGTGCTCTCCACGAGCTGCGCCGCGACGTAGGGGGCCGAGCCGCCGGCGATGATCGTGCCGACGTTGAAGCCCAGCGCCACCCCGGTGTAGCGGATGCGGCGCGGGAACAGCTCGGTGAACTGCGGGAACGCCGGCACCTGCGCGAGCCCGTTGACCGCCATGTAGACCACGTAGATCGCGGTGACGACCACGATGCTGGAGGTGGCGCCGAGCAGCGCGAACGCGGGCCAGGCCAGCACCAGGTAGGCGACGTAGGCGGTGATGAGCACGGGTTTCCGCCCGAAGCGGTCGGTGAGCATCCCGGCGAGCGGGTAGGTGGCGCACGCGAGCGCGATCCCGATCGCCGACGCCCAGTACACGGCCTGCTTGCCGAACCCCTGCGTCTGGATCAGGTAGGTGGAGAAGTAGGTGAGCCCGATGTAGCCGGTGCCGTTCATGGCGATCGCGATGCCGATGACGCGCAGCACCGACAGCGGCTTTTCCTTGACCACCGCGAGCAGCGGGCTGCGCACGACCTCGGCCCGCTGCGCCATCTCCGCGAACTCCGCGGTGTCCTCCAGCCGCACCCGCACCCACAGGCAGATCACGGCCAGCGGCAGCGAGATCAGGAACGGCACGCGCCAGCCCCACGCGGACATCTGCTCCGCGGTGGTCACCGCGGTCATCAGCCCGACGACCGCGGCGGCGACGGAGAACCCGAGCGTGGAGCCGACCGGGGTGAGCGAGCCGAACAGGCCACGCTTGCCCGGCGGCGCGGACTCGGCCACGTAGGTCGCGGCGCCGCCGATCTCGCCGCCTGCCGAGAAGCCCTGCGCGAGCCGGACGAGCACCAGCAGCACCGGCGCGATCACCCCGACCGAGGCGTAACTGGGCAGGATCCCCAGCACGCCGGAGAACACGCCCATCGTCACGACGGTGACGACGAGCGCGTGCCGCCGTCCGCGGCGGTCGCCGAGCCTGCCGAAGAACCAGCCGCCCAGCGGCCGCATCACATAGGCCGAGCCGAACACGGCCAGGGTCAGCAGCACCGACACGGCGGGCTGGTCGCTGGGGAAGAACAGCGGCCCGAGGGTGACCGCGAGGAAGGCGTAGACGCTGAAGTCGTAGTACTCGATCAGGGTGCCCACACCACCGGCGATCGCGGCGCGGCGCGCGGACGGGGTGCGGGTCGGGGCGGAGGTGCCCGCGCGGGCGGTGGTTTCGGCCATGTCGGCTCCTCGTTGAGCGGTGGGGCGGTTCTCAGGTCCGGGCGTGTTCGGCGAGCAGCAGCTTGAGCGATCCGCCCGCTTCGATGACGCGGACGACCCGCGGGCTGGGCGGGGTGCCGTGCAGGACGCGGCCGTCACCGAGGTCCACGGTGGCCGCGCGCCAATCCAGCGCGATGGCGTCGCCGGTCGTGACGGCGGCGGCGATGCCGGGCACGGTGATCAGCGGGACGCCGTTGTAGGTCTCGCCGCGCCAGAACCCCGGGGAGAACGATTCGGCGATCACGGCGGCGATGCCGAGGTCGCGCAGCGCGACCATCGGCGGGTAGTGCGGGTGGCCGTAGCCGAAGTTCCGGCCGCCGACGATGACGTCGCCGGGCCGGACGCGGTCGGCGAACCCGGGGTCGTAGGCCCGCATCACCTTGCCCCGCAGGAAGTCCGCGTCGTAGGACTTGATGTTCTCGACGCCGATGACCAGGTCGATGTCGAAGTCGTCGCCGAAGACCCAGGCGACCCGGCCGCGGATGACGTCTGGCGGGGGCGGGTAGTCCCGCGCGGCGCTCACGAGCGTCCCACCTCCTCGGCGGAGCTGATGGCGCCCGCGACCGCGCTCGCGGCGACGGTGAAGGCCGAGCCCAGGTAGATGTTGGCCTGCGTGCTGCCCATCCGGCCGGAGATGTTGAGCACCCCGGTGGAGATGCAGTTCTCGCCGTCCTGCAACGGTTTCTGGTAGCCGAAGCAGAAGTCGCAACTGGACCGGGCGATCTTCGCCCCGGCGGCGCGCAGCACGTCGAACAGGCCTTCCTCCTCGGCCTGGCGGTGCACCGCCTCGGAGGTCGGGACGACGTTGAGTTCGACGCCGGGCGCGACCTGCCGCCCGTCGAGGACGAGCGCGGCCGCGCGGATGTCCTCGATCCGCCCGCTGGCGCAGGATCCGATGAACGCCTTGGTCACCGGGGTGCCGGCGAGTTCGGCGGCGTCGCGGGTGTTGGCGGCGCGGGCCGAACCGGGCAGCACCACCCGGGGACGCACCTGCGACAGGTCGTAGGAGTGCACGGCGGCGTAGTCGGCGTCGGCGTCGGGCTGTTGCGGGGTGAATTCGGTGCGGGCGACCCGGCGCGCGTAGGCCAGCGCCGCGTCGTCCGGTTCGAACACCGCCGACACCGCGCCGGTGAACATCGCCATGCCGCACAGGCCCTGCCTGCGGTCGATGGACATCGCCCGCGCGCCCGGCCCGGCGTACTCCATCACCTGGTGGGCGCAGCCGTCGGCGCCGTGGTCGGCGATGATCTGGTGCACCAGGTCCCGGCTGTCCACGCCTGGCGCGAACTCGCCGGTCAGCTCGAAGCGCGTGGTCGCGGGCACGTCGAGGAAGATCTGCCCGGACACCCACGCTTCCAGCAGGTCGCGGCGCACGCCCCAGCCGAGCGCGCCGAACGCGCCCGCGCCGGAGATGTGGCCGTCGAAGTGGATGAGGAAGTTGCCGGGCAGGGCGTAGCCGAGTTCGGCCATGACCTGGTGGCCGATGCCGCGCGCCTCGTGCAGTTCGATGCCGTAGAACTCGCACCAGTCGCGGGTCACCTGGTGGACCTGCTGTTCCTTGTCGTTGCCCTTGGTGAGCATGTGGTCGATGAACACGACGTAGCGGCCGGGCTCGTCCAGCTCGCGGATGCCGAAGTCGTCGTGCATCTGGCGGAACATGACGTCGGTGTAGCCGGGGAACTCGTAGGCGATCATATAGTCGGGGCGCACCGGCAGGCTCTCCCCCGCGCGGACGCTGTCGCGCCCGGCCGCCCGGGCGAGGATCTTTTCGGCGATCGTGTGGCCCATGTCAGACCGCCGCCGGCAGGTACTTGTGCTGCTGGCGCTCGATCTCGTCCATGCCGATGAGGGCGACGAAGTCGTGGTGTGGCAACGCATCCGCGCTCACCTCGGCGGGCGGCTCCCCCGCGGCGAGCCGGCGCAGCGTGGCTTGCGCGGCGCCGGTGACGGCCATCAGGACCTGGGTCGGCAGCAGCGCGATGCGCACCCCGATCTGTTCCATGACCTTTGGCGTGAATTCGCGTTCGGTCCACGCGGAGGCGGTGAGGGTGGCCATCAGCGGGACGCCGACGGTTTCGTGGCAGCGCGCCCATTCCTCGACGGTGGTGAAGGTCTTGGTGACCGGCATGATCAGGTCGGCGCCGGCGCGGACGTAGGCTTCGGCGCGGCGCAGGGCCTCCTCGCCCTTGGCGTCGGTGCGGGCGATGACGAGCATGTCACCGGCGGCGTCCTTGACGGCGCGGACCTTGCCCTCGGCCTCGGCGAGGTCGGTCAGCTCGACCTCGGCGCCGGGGATGAGCGGGCAGCGTTTGGGCGAGCGCTGGTCTTCGAGGAACACGGCCGCGACCCCGGCGTCGGCGAAGCGGCGGGCGGTGCGGGCGGCGTTCACGGCGTTGCCGTAGCCGGTGTCGATGTCGGCGATCAGGGGCAGGCCGCTGGCTTCCCGGATGGTCCGGACGGCGGTCAGGTTCTCCGACATCGTGTACAGCTCCGCGTCGGGGTAGCCGAGCGCGGCGGAGATCGCGAAGCCCGAGGCGCACAGCGCAGAGAAGCCCGCCTGTTCGGCGAGGCGGGCGGTCAGCCCGTCCCAGACACCGGGGGCGAACACCAGACGGTCGGAGATCATCTCGCGCAGTTCCACAACTCACCTCTCTGTGTATCGTGATGCGATACGCGTTCCGAAACTGTGCGCGAGAGGGGCAGGGCGTGTCAAGACGTGCTTCGCCGCCGGTGGATAACCTGGAGCGAACCGGGCGGGCGATGGAGGAGGTGCCGGTGGCCGAAGCGGTGCCCGAGGGCAACGGGACCCGGGAGACCGTCACCGCGGTCCTGCGGGCGTGCCAGCTGCTCGGCCAGTTCGGCCCGGACCGGCCGGTGATCACGCTCGCCGAGCTGACCGCGGCGAGCGGGCTGAACAAGCCCACGGTGCACCGGCTGATGAGCTCGTTCGTCGAGGCCGGCTGGGTGCACCGCGACCACGCCGGGGCCTACCGGATCCAGATGCCGGTGTTCACCATCGGCGCGGCGGCGCTCGCCGAGTTCGACCTGCGCGAGTCGGCGCGGCCGGTGCTGGAGGAGCTGGCGGGGCGGTTCGGAGACACCGCGTTCCTGATGGTTCCCGCCGACGCGGGCGCGGTGTGCATCGACCGGGTCGAGGGCGGCAAGCCGCTGGTGCTGGCCGCGATCGGGATCGGCGCGGTGCTGCCGTATCACGCGGCGGCGGCGCCGATGGCGATGGCGGCGTTCGACCCGGAACTGCGGGCCCGGGTGCTCGATGGGCCGCTACCCGCCTTCACCGCGACGACGCATTCCGACCGCGACGAGCTGGCGGCCTACCTCGACCAGGTGCGGGCCGAGGGCGTCTCGTTCAGCCGGGACGACTACCTGGACGGGGTGTCCGCAGTGGCCGCCCCGGTCCTGGGCGCGAACGACTCGCTGGTGGCGACGCTCAGTCTGGGCGGCCGGAGCGAGGACTTCACCGGTCCCGAGGGCGAAGCGCGAGCCACCGCCGTGCGGGAGGCGGCGGCGGCCCTGAGCCGTTTGGTGACCGCGGCGCGGATCTGAGCCCGCGCCGCCACGGCGTGGTGGAGAAGGTTGTCGCCGAGCCCCGGCCGCTCGTTTCAGGAGACGCTGCTGGCACATCCGCCCACCCGCCGGGGGCCCACACGTGCCGAGCGCGCCCGCTCCCCCGGTGTTCCATCCGCCGCGCCCCTCGGCCGCGGGCTACTGGCTGATCCCGTCGGCGAGGGAGGTCGCCCGCGCGAGGCGGTGGTCGGTGGTGAGGACCCGGGCGTGCAGGCGCGCGGCGAGTTCGACGTAGAGCGCATCAGCGAGGCGCAGATCAGACCGGCGTGCCCAGGCGCCGGCGGCGAGTTCGACAACAGGATGGCGCGTGACCGGGATCGTGGCCAGCGCACTCAGCGCCGCGTCGACCTCAGACGCGGACAGCTTCCCGGCGCGCTCCAGCCGCCCCAGCGCGGCAAGGACCTCGGCATCCAGGTGCGCCGGCGCGTGCAGGACAGTGCCGGCGAGGCGTTTCCTCGCCGCGGGGGCGTAGTCGGTGCCGGCCAGCAGGTCCACGAGCACCGACGCGTCCAGGACCGCGATTTCCGCCGGCGCGTCACTCATCCTCGGCACCGGCCAGCTCAGCGCGGGCGCCGTCCAAGGCCTCGAGAGCCACATGGTGTGAAACTGTTCGCCGCGGCGGCGGGAGGGCGTCCAGCCAGGCGTCAGTGGCACGGCGTCGCAGCTCGTCCGCGATCGCGGCCTGCACCAGCGCGGACACGTTCAGGTCCGCGGCCCTGGCGCGTTCGGCCAGCTCATCGGGCACGTAGACGTTCAACCTCGCCATACACACACTATACACACATGTCAGCCGGCCACAGCCGCTCCGTTGAGGATGCGGGCGATGTTGCCGGGTGCGAAGAACTCGTCAGGCGAGATGGTGCCCGCGGGGACGCTCACGAACTCGTCCATCGCGTCCTGGTTGCCCTCGATCACGGCGAACAGGCGCCGCATCTCGGGCGGTGGCGGTTCCATCGTCGCCATCGCGGTGGCGAACTCGTAGATCGGCAGCCCCCGCTCGTCGCGCACTCGCTGGTACTCCGCCATCCCGTCCGCGTACGGACGGCGGCCGGTGAAGTAGTCGTCCAGCGCCGCGGCGCAGAGTTCGGCGCTGGCGAACGCGTCGCTGATGCCCTTGGGGACGACCGGATCCTTGTTGTAGCCCGCATCGCCGACCAGTGCCCAGCCCGGGCCGTACGGGGTGCGGAAGTAGTTCCACACGCCGCCGCCGACGAACGGCTCGACCCGGGTCGCGGCGCGGACCCGCTCGGCGAAGGCCGGCGCCGCCTCGGCCGTCTCCCAGAACGCGGCTTCGGGGTCGGCCTTGAGCGCCTTCATCTCCGCGACCGGCCGGCCGAAGACGACGAGCGTGAGATCGTCGTTGGTGGCGATCGCGCCCATCGCCAGGCCCGGCGGGACGACGAACTCCACGCCGTCCACCGGCAGGCCGCGGAAGAACGTGTAGTAGCCATACTGCAACCTGGGCTTGTCGTGGTACTGCCACGCGCCCACCCACTTGGCGACGTGCGATGTGCGGCCGTCGGCGCCGATCACGACGCGGGCCCGCTCGGTCACCGTGCGGCCATCCGCGCCGTGACCCCGGATCCCTGCCACACGGCCGTCGCGCACGACCAGTCCGTCCACATTGAAGTGTTGCCGGACCTCGGCGCCGGCGTCGGCGGCCGCGTCGAGGAGGATCTTGTCCAGCACGCTGCGACGCGGCGCGTACGCCGTCCCGATGCCCTCCACCGGGCGCGGCGTCCCGCTCAGCCGGACGTCCCCGAAGTCGAGCGTCCACGTCCGCAGCGGCGGGCAGCCGGTCGCGGTCACGCGGTCGAGCAGCCCCCAGCGGGCCAGCGCGGCCACCCCCGGCGGCTGGATGATCAGCGTGGACAGCGTGTCGCTGGGAAAGGTGGCCCGGTCGACCAGCAGCACCCGGTAGCCGCGGCGGGCCAGCAGCATCGCGGTCGGCGATCCGGCGCACCGGGCGCCGACGACGATCGCGTCGTATTCGGTGGTCATGGCATCCTCCCTGGGAACGGGTTCGTCCACCAGCCTCGCCCCGGGGGCGTTCCGCGGGCGTTCCGTCAGGCGTTCGCCGGGTGCCCGGCGGCGAGGAACTTCGCCCGGAGACGTTCCGCCTCCGGGCGCCAGACCGCCGAGTTGGTGAGCGCGGACAGTTCCGCGGCCGCGCGCATCCCGGTGTCCCCGTCGCCGGCCGCGTCGCAGGCGGCCAGCAGGACGCGCAGCAGGGCAGACCGCAGCCCGGGCGCGGCTTGGTCCCGTTGCCGGGTGTTGTCGAGGATCCGTTCGATCTCCGCGATGCCCGCCGTGGTCTCGCCGTCGAGCACCCGGAGGTAGCCGTCCAGGGCCGCGATGGCCGCTTCGACCTGCGCGCCGCTCACCAGCCGCAGCACCTCCTTCCCGCGTGCCACGTACTGCCGCATCGCCGGCACGTCGCCCATGTCCAGCGCGAGCAGCGAGGCGAAGAGCAGTGAGGTGGCCAGGCTGTACGGGTGCGCGATCTCCTCCGCCCGCGTCAGCCCGCGGTCGCGCGCGCGGATCGCCGCCCGCTCGTCGCCGAGGAACCAGTGCGTCAGCGCCAGCCGGGTCAGGCAGATCACGGCGGGATCCTGCGCGTAGCGGAGCAAGTGCTCGCGGCGGTTCTCGTCGCGGTAGGTCGCCACCGCCCGTTCCAGGTGGTCGCGCGCGGCGGTCAGCTCACCGGCCCAGAACGCGGTGACGCCGAGCAGATACTCCCCCTCGACGCGCAGGATGTCGTCGTCGTCCCGCTGCCCGCGCTCGCGCAGCGCGGCTCCGTACTCCCGCGCCGCGGCGAAGTCACCGAGCGCCAGGCTGCCCAGTCCCAGCGACCGCAGCAGTGGCGGCGAGGGCTCGGCACGCAGGGTTCGGGTGAGCACCAGCGCGCGCTGGTGGGTCTGGTGGATCTGCCGCGAGGCGTAGCCCTCGCCGGCGACCAGCGGCGCGAGCAACGCCGTGCACAGCTCCAGCTCCCGGTGCCACCGCGGCGCCGACTCGGGCCGGGTCCGCACCAGCTCCAGGGCGCGGGTCAGGAGCCGGGCGGACTCGCCGTGCGCGTACAGCTGCTGCGCCACGTCCGCGGCGCGGGCGTAGGCGTCCACCGCCTGCTCGATCCGTCCGGCCTCCTCGTAGTGCCGGGCGAGGCTTCCGCTGACGCTGTCCAGGTCGTGGGCGTAGGCGTTCTCGAGGGCGTGCGCGATCCGCCCGTGCAGGTAGCGGCGCCGCACCGGGCTCAGCGCGCTGTACACCGCTTCGCGGATCTTGTCGTGGCTGAAGTCGTAGGCCGTCGTGCCGTGTTCGCGGATGATGCGCCGCCGCCACAGCTCGTCCAGCCCGCCGACCACCGGTTCGTCGCCGAGTCCGCCGGCTGCCGTGAGCACCTCGGCGGTGAACTCCCGGCCGACGGCGGCCGCGATCTCGACCAGTTCCCGGGCCGGGTGGGACAGTTGCGCCACGCGGGCCCGGATCACCGCCTGGACCTTCGGGGTGAGCACGTCGCCCGCGCGCACCGCCTCGACGACGAAGAGCGGGTTGCCCTCGGTTTGCTGGTAGAGAGCGTCGACATCGGCGAGCCGGCTCCCGCCGAGCTGCTCGGCCAGCACCGCGGTCTCGGCCCGGCTGAGCCGGTCCAGGTCGATCTCGGTCAGGGTCTCGGCGGCTCGCAGGGAGCTGAGCAGGTCGCGCAGCGGCGCCGTGCCGTCGATGTCCTCGCGGCGTGCGGTGGCGACGACCAGCACCGGCACCGGCAGCCTGGTCCGCACCAGGTAGTGCAGGAGCTGCAGCGCCTCCCGATCCCACCACTGCACGTCGTCGGCCACGAGCGACACCGGGGCGCCCGGTGCGGCCAGAGCGCGGGCCACGGCGTCGTAGAGCCGCTGCCGCTGCTCGCTCTCGGGCAGCCGTTGCGGGCGCGGCACGGTGGTCAGCAGTTCCGGCAGCAGCCGGGCGAGTTCGGTGAGGTAAGGGGCGGGCAAGCCGCGCAGCGACCGGTTGAGGCGTTCCGAGCGGAGCCAGGAGGTGACCGGTCCGTACGCCAGCGCGCCTTCCCCGGGGTAGGCGCGAGCCAGTGCGGTGACGGCGCCGCGGTGGCCGCACCAGGCCCGGAACTCCTCCGCCAGCCGGGTTTTGCCGATTCCGGGTTCCCCGGCGAGCAGCACGACCCGCGCCCTGGTGCGGGCTTGCCGCCACGCGGCGATCAGCTGCGCGCGCTCGGCGGAGCGGCCGATGAACGGCGTCCCGCCCACGCGGGTGGAGGTCTCGGCGTCGTCGCGCGCGAGGAGGGCGTCATAGACCGCTCGGGTAGTGGCCGCGGGCTCCACACCGAGGTCGCGTTCCAGCGTCGCCGCGCACTCGTGGTACACGCGGACCGCGCCGGCCCGGTCACCGCGGGCGTCGTGCAGGCGCATCAGCAGCTGGTAGGTCTCCTCGTGGGTCGGCTGCTCGCGCAGCAGCCGCTCGGCGTGCCGCGTGGCCTCCGCGAGGTCGCCTCGCTGCTGAGCCGAGGCGACCAGCCGCTCGAGAGCGCCGAGGTAGCGGCGGCGCAGCCGGTCCCGGTCGGCGTCCGCCCAGTCCCCGGAGCGGCCGGCCAGCAGGTCCCCGGTGTAGGCCTGCACGGCTTCCCGCCACGACTCGCGATCGAGCGCGGCTTCGAACTCGGCCACGTCGAGGCGGTAGGGCGGGTCCGGCCGCCAGGTCAGCGTCCGCGGAGTCACCTCGAGGTGGCGGTCGAGACCGGGCAGCGCGTGGCGCAGCGTGTGCAGGACGTGCCGCAGGTTGGTCAGCGCCTGCGCCTCGGTGGAGTCCGGCCAGAGCGTGAACGCCACCCGCTGCCGCGGCTGCGGCTGGTGCCGGTGCAGCAGGAGGAAGGCCAGCAGCGATTCGGCGCGGGCGGAATCCAGCGGCGCCGGAGCGTGACCCCGAAGCACCTGGAACTGCCCGAGCAGCCGGATCGACAACGGCCCATCCGTCACGATTCCGGACGGTAGGTTCCCGGGCCGCGGCTGTCTACGGGCGGCGGGAATCCGTCTCCACGACGTAAGCATGCCGGCCGCGGCGGGTCACCGGGTCGGGCCTGGTGCCTTGCCGGTGGCGCGCGGCACCGGGCATCCTGGATGCGCGGCAACGGGGCGGCGGAGGTGAAGCGGGATGGCTGCTGGACCGACACTGATCGGCTCCGTACAGCGGGCACTGCACCTGCTCGACGCGGTCGGCGCGAGCGAACGGCCGGTCACGGCCAAGGCGCTGGCCCGCGGTGTCGGCCTTCCCCTGCCGACGACGTACCACCTGCTGCGCACCCTGCTGCACGAGGGTTATCTCCGCAAACTCGATGACGGCTACGTGCTCGGCGAGCAGGTCGGCGCGTTGCGCAAGCACAACTCGCTGCACGCGCTGCTGCCCAAGATCCGGCCGGTGCTGCGCGCGCTGCGGGACGAGGTCCGTGGCGCGGCCTACCTGTCGCTGTACTCCGGCGGTGAGATCAAGCTGATCGACATCGTCGACGCTCCCGAGCTGCCCGCCGTGGACCTGTGGGTGGGCGTGCAGGAAGCGGCGCACGCCACCGCGTTCGGCAAGTGCATCCTGTCCTGCCTGGACCCCGAGGCGCGGCGCGACCACCTCTCGCGGTACCGGCTCGCCGACCTCACCCCGCACACCATCACCGACACCCGGGTGCTGGAGCGGCGGCTGGCCGAGGGCGGCGGGGTCTTCAACGACCGCGAGGAGTACCTGCTGGGCACGGCCTGCCTGGCCACCCCGGTGCGCGCGCCCGGGGTGGTCGGCGCGGTGGCGATCTCGCTGCCGGCGCGCCGGCTGCCCGCGGTGGAGCCGGTGTCCCTGGAGCGGGCGTCGCGACGGGTGTCCCGTGCCTTCGCGCTGCTGTCCTGATCTGCGGAAACCGGTGTTTATCACCATCTGAAATCCGCACCGTTGTCCGCGGCCCGCGCCCGCCGCGACAGTGACTCCCACACCGATTGGGAGGTCACATGGAACCGGAGGACAGGCTGGGCCTGTACCGCATGATGGTCCTGATCCGCACCTACGAGGAGACGATCCTCCGCGAGTACCACGCGGACAAGAAACCCGTGTTCGACATCGGCGCCGGGCTCATCCCGGGCGAGATGCACCTCTCCGCCGGGCAGGAACCGGTCGCCGCCGGGGTGTGCGCGCACCTGAGCGCCGACGACGCGGTCACCGCCACCCACCGGCCGCACCACTTCGCCATCGCGCACGGGGTGGACCTGGAGAAGATGACGGCCGAGATCTTCGGCCGGGTGGACGGTCTCGGCCGGGGCCGTGGCGGGCACATGCACTTGTTCGACCCCGCGACGCACTTCTCGTGCTCGGGCATCATCGCCGAGGGTTATCCGCCCGCGGTGGGGCAGGCGCTGGCGTTCCAGCGGCGCGGCACCGACCGGGTCGCGGTCGCCGTCACCGGTGAGGGCGCGGCGAACCAGGGCGCGTTCCACGAAGCGCTCAACCTGGCGGCGCTGTGGCAGCTGCCGGTGGTGTTCGTGGTGGAGGACAACGACTGGGGCATCTCGGTGCCGCGCAGCGCTTCGACGTGCGTGACGTCGAACGCCGTGCGTGCCGCGGGCTACGGCATTCCCGGTCACCGGGTCGAGGACAACTCGGTGGAGGCGGTGCACGAAGTCGCGGGCGAGGCGGTGGCGAGGGCGCGTGCGGGCGAGGGGCCGAGCCTGATCGAGGTGCACACGCTGCGCCTGTGGGGACACTTCGAGGGCGACGCGCAGGGCTACCGGTCCGATCTGGAGGGTGTGCCGGGCCGCGATCCGCTGCCCACCTACGAGAAGGAGCTGCTCGCCGCCGGCGTGCTCGACGAAGCCACGGTGTCGTCGATCGCCGCGCAGGCCCGCGACCGCGTCGAGGCCGCGGTCGCGTTCGCCAAGCGCAGCCCCGAGCCCGACCCGGGCACCGCGCTGGACTTCGTGTTCGCGCAGGCCTGATCCCACCACCGACGAGGAGAAGCAATGACGCTCACGGATGCCTCGGCATCGTCCTCCGCACCCGTACAACGCAAGCTCAGCACCGCCAAGGCCATGGTCGAGGCCATCGCGCAGGAGATGGAGCGCGACGAGGACGTCTTCGTGCTCGGCGAGGACGTCGGCGCCTACGGCGGCATCTTCAGCTCCACCACCGGCCTGCTCGAGAAGTTCGGGCCGCGGCGCGTGATGGACACGCCCATTTCGGAGACCGCGTTCATCGGCGCGGCCATCGGCACCGCGGTGGAGGGCATGCGGCCGGTTGTCGAGCTGATGTTCGTCGACTTCTTCGGCGTGTGCATGGACCAGATCTACAACCACATGGCGAAGATCCACTTCGAGTCGGGCGGCAACGTCACCGTGCCGATGGTGCTGACCGCCGCGGTGGGCGGCGGCTATTCGGACGGCGCGCAGCACTCGCAGTGCCTGTGGGGCACCTTCGCGCACCTGCCCGGGATGAAAGTGGTCGCGCCCAGCAACCCCGCCGACGCCAAGGGCCTGATGACCGCCGCGATCCGTGACGACAACCCGGTGGTGTACCTGTTCCACAAGGGCGTGATGGGCCTGCCGTGGATGGCCAAGAACCGCCGGTCGATCGGGCCGGTGCCCGAGGGCGACCACGTGGTGCCGATCGGCAAGGCGAACGTCGTGCGGCCGGGCAGCGACGTCACGATCGTGACGCTGTCCTTGTCGGTGCACCACGCACTCGACGTGGCCGAGGAGCTCGCGCCGCAGGGTGTCGACTGCGAGGTCGTGGACCTGCGCAGCGTGGTGCCGCTGGACACCGACACGGTCCTGGAGTCGGTGGGCCGCACCGGCAGGCTGCTCGTCGTCGACGAGGACTACCTGTCGTTCGGGCTGTCCGGGGAGGTCATCGCGCGCGTCGCCGAGCGCGACCCGGGGCTGCTGCGCGCTCCGGCCGCCCGGGTGGCAGTGCCCGATGTTCCGATCCCCTATGCCCGCCCGCTGGAGTACGCCGTGCTGCCGACGCCGGACCGGATCCGCCGGGCTGTCCTCGGCCTGGTGAGCGCATGACCGATATCGCCTTCCCCCACATCTCCGACAACGAGCCCGACGCCGAGGGCGTGCTCGCCACGTGGTTCGCCGCCGACGGCGAGCAGGTCGGCGAGGGCGACCTGATCGCGGAGGTCGCGGTCGACAAGGTGGACGTGGAGGTGCCCGCTCCGGCCGCGGGTGTGCTGCGGCTGCTCGTCGAGGAGGGAGAGGTGGTCAAGCAGGGCGCGGTGATCGCCCGGATCGAGTAGGAGCCAGGCTGTCGCCGGCCCCATGCCTTGGGGCCGGCGGCGGGGTTGGCGATCGCGAGGCCGAGGCCCGGTTCGGGGGGCCTCGGCGAGCACGGCACGCCCGCGCTCGTCGAGGTCGCGCAGGAAGCTGTCGTGCGTAGCCGGTCGTCGACCCGGACACCGGCAGCACCGCGCGCGTCCAACGGGCCATCGCCACCCGGGGCCGAAGCGCCCGGCCGGCTGCGCCGTCTCCGGCACGTCCTCGGCCCGCTGGGGCCCCGGAAGGGCGCCACGGCCGGGAGCCCCCTCGCGCGACCGGGCCAGAGGGCTCCCGCCAAGGGCGCCATCACCGATGAGGGACCGTGGGAATCACCGTCCGATGGCGTGGTCATCCTCGCCGATGGCGGAGATCGGGTCTATGGTCGCCGGCGGCGCCTCGACGGGGTCCGGGAACGGCACGCTGTCGATGGCCGAGCGCCACGCGGAGAGGTACGGAGTGAGCGGATCATCGTCGGCGCACATCGGTTCTCCCGGTTCTCGAAGCGGGCGGACGGCTCAGGGCACGGGTTCCGCCTCGCCGAGCAAGGCGTTCTGTGCGGGCAGCGCGAGCAGCTCGGCGATCGCTTCCACGGATCGGAGCGCGGCCTTGCCGTCCCCGTACGGGTTGGCCGCCCCCGCCAGGCGCCACCGCCCCGACAGCACGTCTTCGACGGCCCCGAGGATCGCGGCGGGGTTGGGCCCACGAGCCGGGCGTGCCCGCTGTCGACTGCCTCGCGGCGCCCGGTCTTGTCCCGCAACACGACGACCGGCGTCGCGAAACTCGGTGCCTCCTCCTGGATCCCGCCGGAGTTGGTGAGCACGACGGTGGCCAGGCGTCGGGCGCGGATCAGGTCCGGGTACTCCAGCGGCGCAGTGACGGTCACGCGGGGCACCCCGCCGAGGACCGCCCCGACGTGACGCCGCACCGAGGGGTTTTGGTTCGCCGGGAACAGGACCTCGACGTCGGGGTGCCGCGACACCAGTTCGGCCACAGTGGACAGCACCTGCTGCAGGGGCTGCCCCAGGACTCCCGGCGGTGCGAGGTCACGAGCACGAGCCGCCGCCCCTGCTCGTGCAGCCTCAGCTCCATCTCCGCGAGGGCGCGGTTCTTCGCCGGCCACGCGCGGGCGGGGATGTGTTCCACGGCATCCACGACGGTGTTGCCCGTCAGGACGATCCGGCCCGGCGCCACACCCTCGCCGCGCAGTGCCGCGACCGCGGCGTCGGTCGGGGCGAGATGCAGCGCCGCCAGCCGCGAGACCATCCGCAGGCCCCCTTTCTCGGGGAACGGGGCGGAGAGGTCGTTCGTGCGCAGACCCGCTTCGAGATGGACGACCGGGATGCCACGCCAGAACGCGGCGAGCGTGCCGGCCAGGACCGTCGTGGTGCCGCCCTGCACAACCAGCGCGGCCGGAGCACGCACCCGCAGAACCGCGTCGAGTGCGGGCAGCAGTCCGGAGACGAGCTCGGCTGCGTCCCGGTGCGACGCGCGGGCAGCGGCAGCCGTTCGTCCACGAGGATGATCACGCCCGCGCTCGTGACGACCATCACGGCAGGAACCGGGCGTCGTTCGCCAGCCCTCGCCCCGCATTCAACGGGCGCAGCCGGCGCTTCACAGGGCGCCGCGATCGTCACGGGAACCGCATGCCGGGGGCGGTGGCTGCCCACGACGAGTGACGGCGTTGGACGAACCACTCGCTTTTACATAGCATGCTATCTATGTCGGACAAGGTGCGCTGGAACCTGGTGGCACTCGGCGGGTTGTCCCTCGGCCTGACCGCAAGCGTCCTGTTTCTCGCCGTCCCCACGTCGGGATGGCTGACCGGCCTGGCCTTCCTCGCGGGCGCGATCGCCTACGCGATGATGGCGGCGAACCTGTTCCTCGCGATCCGGCGACCGGTGCTGGAGAAGCTACTGGGTCCACTCGACCGCGTGTATGTCGCTCATCGCGTGATCGGCACCGGTCTCGTCGGTGTGCTGCTACTGCACCTGGTGATCACCCCGATCGCGTCGGCCGTCGAGCACGGCGAGAACGTTCTGAACAGCCTCGGCGTGGCTGCTGTGCTCGGTGCGCTCGGCACACTCCTGCTACTCGCCTCGATCGCGCTGTCGATCAACACGAAGGTGCCCTACGACCGGTGGCTGCGGGTGCACCTGGCCACCGGGGCCGCATTCCTCGTGTGGACGGCGTACATCCTCATCGCGGCGAGCAGGTGGCTGTCCTTGACCACTCCCCTGGGTTGCCTGCTGATCCTGTTCGCGTTGCTAGGGCTCGCGAGCTTGGCGGTTCGGGTGTGGGACAGGGCGCGTGGCGGCATCCCCTACACGGTTGTCGAAACCCTGGGACGAGAGCGGGGACGCGAGATCGTGCTGCACCCGGACGGGGCTCGGCGAATCACCCGGCACCGTCCCGGCCAGTTCATGTTCCTGACCGCGAACGCCGAGACGCATCCCTTCACGCTGACGAGCGCGGCGGGGGCCGACGACCTCCGTGTGCTGATCCGCCCGTCCGGCGACTGGTCTCGCCACGCCCAGACCCGCCTCACCGTCGGTGACCGCGTGCGTGTCGACGGGCCGTTCGGTGCGTTCACGCCGTCGGTGAATGCCGGCACCGCAGCGCCTCAGGTCTGGATCGCTGGTGGCGCGGGGATCACCCCATTCCTTTCAGCGTTGCGCAGCGCGAACGGGATGCAGCAGGGGCAGGTCGAGTTGGTCGTCGCGGCAAGGGATGCCACGGACGTACCGTGCTGGGAAGAACTGTCGACTTCGGCCGCGACGAAACCGTGGCTGACGCTGACACCGACGTTCAGCGCGCTGGGTGGACGGCTGGACAGCGAGGCTGTGAGCCGCCTCGTGGCGCGTCAGCCAGAGGACGCCGAGTGGTACCTCTGCGGTCCCGCCGGGCTCACGGATATCGTGGTACGCGCACTCGATCGGCTACCGGCCGCGCGAGTGCATCGTGAGCTGTACGAGTGGCGGACACCGATGAGAAGCCGTTAGGAAGCAATGGAATTCAACCGTTTCGACTCGGCTGGCTTCATGATCAACTGGTGTGCCCGGGTGTTCGAGCGCCGCATGGCCGCGGCTCTCCGCCCCCTCGGGCTCAAGCCGGCCTACCTTCCCCCGTTGTTCACCCTTTCCGCGATGGGCGAGGCGACGCAGAGCGAACTGGCGAAAGCGTCGGCGATACAGCAGCCGACCATGGCGCTGACCCTTCGCCGGATGGAGCGTGACGGTTTGATCACCCGAGTCCAGGCGAAGGCCGACGAGCGCCGGGCGATCGTACGCCTCACTCCGACGGCCGAGGAAGTCCTGCCGCAGGTCGAAGCGATCGCCCGGAGCATCAACGAGGCGGCGTTCGAAGGCCTGCCTGACGACGCACCAGCACGGCTGATCGAGCTGCTGCGGCAGACCGTCCGGAACCTCGAGAAATGACCCTCACGCCGGCTCATCCTCGGTCGTGGGCCCAGACCGACCGCAGGGTGGGTGAACCCGCGGATATCGCGGGTTCAATCCCTCGGGATCGGCGCTGATCCCGGTACCTCCTGCGACCTTCGATCCGGCGGCATCAGCAGGCTCCGTGCCGGGCTCCGTCTTGCCGGAGCTCGCCACTTCCGCGCCGGCCCGCGCGCGGGGGACTCTGCGGTTCGTCGGTCACACGTCCCGTCGCCGCATCGTGATGGTGGCGGCGCCCAGCGCGGCCACGACCCACGCGGTGACAACCGCGGCGCCCCCACCCGGACCGAGGGTGCTGCTGCCGGCGGCCTGCACCTCGGTGAACGAGGCGGCGGCGGAGCTGGGGAGGAAGCGCAGCAGGGTGTCCCAGCTGTCGGGCAGCAGCGCGCCCGCGATGTTCGGAAGGATCATGACTCCGCCGACCACGACGCCGATGCTGCCGGCGACGCTGCGCAGCAGCACCCCCGCGCCCAGGCCGATCAGGGCGATCGCGGTGATGTAGCCGATCATACCCAGCAGCGAGGTCAGGACGCCGTCGTCGGTCAGGGCCACCGTGGGAGCGCCATTGGCGGAGAGGATGCCCATTCCCGCGCCATAGGAACCCAGGACGGCGACCACCGAGGTGGGGACCACCACGGCGGAGAGCGCGGCGGCCTTGGCGGCGACGACCTGCCAGCGCCGGGGCACGGCCGCGACGGTCGCGCTGATCATCCGTGAGCTGTACTCCCGCGCCCCGGCCAGGCTGGCCAGAACACCGACCAGGAGGACTGCGAAGGTGGAGCCGGTGAGGACGGTGGTGAGGGGTCCGCCACCGCCGAACGGGCCGGCGTCCTCGCCGGGCGTGGCGAGCGAGCCGCTCGACACGGCCGCCGCGATCGCGCCGAACCCGATCATGGCGACCACGACCGAGAGCATGCCGATCCAGGTGCTGCGCAGGCTGCGGATCTTGATCAGTTCGGACCGGATCGCCCGGCCCAGGGTCTGGCGTTGCGCGGGGGTGTGACTGGTCGCCGCAGCGTGCCGGGGCGACGGGAGCGTGGTGGTCATCAGGCCGCCTTCTCGTGAGTGTTGTGCTGGACGGTTGCGGCGTACTCCACGCTGTCGCGGGTGAGTTCGAGGTAGGCGGACTCCAGTGACGCGGTGACCGGCGTCAGTTCGTGAATCCGGAGCCGGTGTGCGGTGGCGATGTCGCCGATGTCGGCCGCGGTCATGCCGCGGACCTCGAACCGGCCGGGCTCCCGGGTGGTCAGGGTGACCTCGTCGCCGGCGAGCAGCGGCGCGAGCGCGCCCGCGTCCGGGGAGACCACGACCACCGCGTTGCCCCCGGGCGACTCCTCGATGAAGTTCGCGATCGAGGTGTCGGCAAGGATGCGGCCCTGACCGATGACCAGCAGGTGGTCGGCGACCAGCTGCATCTCACTCATCAGGTGGGAGGACAGCAGCACGGTGCGCCCCTCCGCGGCGAGTTCGCCCAGCAGTTCGCGGATCCACTGGATGCCGTCGAGGTCGAGGCCGTTGACCGGTTCGTCGAGGAGCAGGACGGCCGGGTCGGCGAGCAGTGCCGCGGCAATGCCGAGGCGCTGGCCCATCCCGAGGGAGAACGACTTCGCCGGCTTGTGCGCGACGTCGGTCAGGCCGACCGACGCGAGAACCTCGTCCACGCGGCGAGCGCCGATGCCGACGGTGGCGCCCAGGGCGAGCAGGTGGTTGCGGGCGCTGCGGCCGCCGTCGACCGCCTTCGCGTCGAGCAGCGCGCCCACTTCGGCGAGGGGTGCGCGGGACGTGACGTAGGGGTGTCCGTCGACGAGCGCGCTACCGGAGGTGGGCCGGTCGAGGCCGACGATCATGCGCATGGTGGTGGACTTGCCTGCCCCGTTGGGGCCGAGGAACCCGGTGACGACGCCGGGGCGGATGGTGGCGGTGATGCCGTCGACGGCGCGCTTGCCGCCGTATGTCTTGGTGAGTTGCCGTAGCTCGATCATGGTGTCCACGATCCGGGGAACCGCCACCGGTGCGCGTCGCCTCGTCGCAGGCAGTCGGCCTGACGCGGCTACCACGTTCGTGGTATGCCCCGCAGGGGCGGTCTACCACGGCCGGCAGACTCACGGACCGCGCCGAGCGTCTACTTTGACCAGTATGGCAGCACTGGCGACCCGGCGTTGGACGTCTCGTCACCCCCTGGCGCGGGACATCCTGTTGGCGTGTGTGGTGGTCACCTTCGGTGCCGCGGGTGAGCTGAGCGGGATGCGGGGCGAAACCGACGGGGTGCTCACCACCCGTGATGTGGTCGCGCTGCTCGTCGCGCTGCTCGCGGTGGCCGCCCGCCGGTACCACCCACCGCTCAATCTGGCGGCCACCGCCGTCGCGTCGACGGTACTCGTCATCGCGACCGGCGTGGAGCAGCCGGTGTTGTTCGTGGCCCTGGGGATCGTCACCTTCACGATGGCATTGCGCACCGACCGCCGCTCAGCGCTGGCGCTCGCGGGTTCGCTCGCCGCCTGCCTGTACACCGTCGACGCGTTCGTCAGCACGGGATCACCCTGGTCTCCCGAGAGTCTGGGACTGTTCGCCTGGATCGGGATGGCCACCGCAGCCGGCGACGCCGTCCGCAGCCGGCGCGCCTACATCGCCGAGGTCGAAGAGCGGGCCCGGCGCGCCGAGCGGACCCGCGACGAGGAAGCCGCCCGCCGGGTCGTCCAGGAGCGGGTGCGCATCGCCAGGGAACTGCACGACGTGGTCGCGCACCACATCGCGGTCATCAACGTGCAGGCAGGGGCCGCGAGCCACGTCCTCGATCGGCACCCCGAACAGGCCGGCCGGGCGCTCGCGCACATCCACGACGCCTGCGAAACCGTGCTCGGCGAGCTCTCGTCGATCGTGGGCGTGCTGCGCCAGTCGGACGACCAGGACGGCACCGAACCCGTGCCCGGGCTGGCCCGGCTCACCGACATGCTCGACGCGCTCGCCGCCGCGGGTCTCGTCGTCGAACGTGAGCAGATCGGCCACGCACGGCCGTTACCCGCTGTCGTGGACCTCGCCGTGTACCGGATCCTGCAGGAAGCGCTCACCAACGCACACCGGTACGGCACCGGCACGGCGCGCCTGACCATCACCTACGCGGTCGAGAAGATCACCCTTGACATCGTCAACCTCATCGCCGACGGACGCGCTCCTGCCGGTTCCGGCTACGGCATCCTCGGCATGCGGGAACGCGCCGCCACCGCGGGTGGCAACCTCGACGTCCGGGCCGGGCCGGACGGCCGTTTCACCGTGCACGCCGAACTGCCCGCCCCGACCTTGAAAGCCGCACTATGACGATCCGGGTGCTTCTCGCCGACGACCAGGCGCTCATCCGCGCCGGCTACCGGATGATCCTCGACGCCGAACCCGGCATCGAGGTCGCCGGGGAAGCCGTCAACGGACGCGACGCCGTGTTCCTGGCCCGTACGACCCGTGCCGACGTCGTGCTCATGGACATCCGCATGCCCGAGGTCGACGGCATCGAAGCCACCCGCCGGATCGCCGCCGACGACGACCTGGCCGGCGTGCGCATCCTCGTCCTGACAACGTTCGAGAACGACGAGAACGTCCTGCACGCCGTCCGCGCCGGGGCGAGCGGCTTCCTCGGCAAGAATGCCGGGCCCGACGAGCTGGTCCACGCCGTCCGCGTCGTGGCCGCCGGTGATGCGCTCCTGTCCCCGAAAGCCACCCGCAGCCTCGTGCAGCACGTCCTCGGCCAGCCCGTCGCCCAGCCGGCCGCCGCACTCGACCACCTCACCGACCGGGAACGTGAGATCGTGGTCCTCGTCGCGCACGGACTGTCCAACGACGACATCGCCGAGCGTCTGCACCTGTCCCCGTTGACCGCCAAGACCCACGTCAACCGCGCTATGACCAAGGTCGCCGCCCGCGATCGGGCTCAACTGGTCGTCTTCGCCTACCAGAACGGTCTCGTCCGCCCGGGCGACCCACCTCCCTGAGGCGAACCCGCGAGGTTTGGCTGCCCGTTGGCGCACCCGTCGGCCGGTGCACCCGCGCAACCCCGTCGGACACCTCGGCGAAGGTTCGCTGCCGATCCGCGGAGATCGTCATCACCTGGGTGTGGGTGCCCCGAGACCAGCCGGGTCGGGGCACCCACGCTCGACGGCGCTCACCCGCCCTCGCCTGGCTTCGCGGAAGCCGGCACGCCGCAGCCCGCGCCTGCGCCCGGGCTCTCGACCGGGCTGTCCAATGCGGACAAGGACATGCCCTTCGTCTCCCGGGTCGCGACCACCGCGATGGTCGAGATGATCGCGGCGACCGCCAAGTACAGCGCGATCGGGATCGACGAACCGAAGCTCTTGAGCAACGTCGCGGTGATGAACGGCGCCAGGGAGCCCGCGAAGATCGACGTCGTCTGGTAGCCGAGTGACACGCCGGCGTAGCGCATCCGCGTCGGGAACAGCTCGGCCATCATCGCCGGCTGCGGCGCGTACATCAGGCCGTGCACGGCGACCCCCAGCACCAGCGCCAGCACGATCAGTACCGGGGATCCGGTGTCCATCAGCGGGAACCCGGCGAAACCCCACCCGATCATGGCGACCGAACCGGCGAGGAACACCGGACGGCGGCCCCACCGGTCCGCGAGATGGCCGAACAACGGAACCAGCACCATGTGCGCGAGGTGCGCGAACACCAGCAGCAACAGGATGTCGGTCGTGCTGCTGCCCACCCGCAGCGCCAGGTAAGTGATCGAGAACGTCACCACCACCTGGTACAGGATGTTCTCACCGACCCGCGCGCCCATCGCCACGAGGACACCGCGCGGGTACTGCCGCACCACCTCGATGATCGAAGTCCGCTCGTTCTCCCGCGCCTGCGCCTTCTCCAGCGACTCCAGGAAGATCGGAGCCTCCTCCACCTGCGTGCGGATGTAGTAACCGATCAGCACGATGACCGCCGAGGCCCAGAACGCGGTGCGCCAGCCCCAGGACAGGAACTGCTCCGGTGAGAGCACTCCCGACAGCCCGAGCAGGACCACTGTCGCGACCAGGTTGCCGATCGGCAGCCCCGCCTGGGGCCAGCTGGACCAGAACGCCCGGCTGCGGTCCGGGCTGTGCTCCCCCACCAGCAACACCGCGCCACCCCACTCGCCGCCGAGGGCGAAGCCCTGTACGAACCGCAGGAGCACCAGGATCATCGGCGCCCAGTACCCGATGGAAGCGAAGGCGGGAACACAGCCGATCGCGAACGTCGCCGCCCCGACCAGCAACAGGCTCAGCTGCAGGAGCTTCTTCCTGCCGAGACGGTCACCGAAGTGCCCGAAGACGATCCCGCCGAGCGGGCGGGCTACGAAGCCCACCGCGTAGACGAGCAATGCGTTGATCACACCGTCGAGCGGCTCGTCGGACTGCGGGAAGAACAACGCGCCGAAAACCAGTGCCGAGGACGCCGAATAGAGCAGGAACTCGTACCACTCGGCCACGGTGCCGGCCATCGAGGCCGCCACGACCTTGCGCAGCCCGCTCGGCGGCGGGCTCGCTTGCTGTGCTCGCATGGGTGACTCCTTTGTCGATGAGGAACTGCACAACCGGTTGTGCAGCGCGGATGAAACGGTCGGCGCGCGGCACCGTCCGTGGACGGGCGGTCAGAAGTAGTGTGGCGGGTCAGCGACCGCGGAAGTGAGGCGGTCGCTTGTGGACGAACGCCGCGATCCCTTCCCTGCCGTCCGCCGACTCGAACAGAGCGGACAGCTTCGCCCTCTCCAGCTGGAAACCCGCGCCAGCCGACGCTTCCGCCGCGGCCGGCACGGCGGCCGTGACCGCCTCGCGGATCGCGGCGACGGCCAGTGGCGCCTGCTCGGCGAGGGTGGTGGCGATCTGGGCCGCCCGGGCCGCGAGTTCGTCCTGGGCGCAGCGGTGGGTGACGATGCCTGCCGCCTCGGCCGCCTCCGCGTCGAGGCGCTCGCCGGACATCACCAGCCACTTGGCGCGGTTGGGTCCCACGTGCCAGGTCAGCCGCTGCGTACCGCCCCACCCCGGGAGCAGCCCGAGGGAGACCTCGGGCAGACCGAACGACGCCTCGTCCGCCGCGACCACGACATCGCAGCTGAGCACGAGTTCGAACCCGCCCCCGAGCGCCAGACCGTTCACCGCCGCCACGACGGGGACCGCACATTTCGCGATCCGGTCGCACAACTCGTTGCACCGCTGAGTGAAGGCGTCGAACGACACGCGGTCCGCGTCGGCGTAGAACGCGATGTCGGCACCGGCGGCGAAGGCCTTGCCCGCGCCGGTCAGCACGATCGCGCGAATGGCGGGATCGCCCTCCAGTTCGGTGAGCGCGTTTTCGAGCGCGTCCACGACAGCGGCGTCGATCGCGTTGTACTTCTCCGGCCGGTTGATCGTGACGACCGCGATGGGCGCGGACCGCTCGACCAGCACCGGGCAGGGCGCCGTGTCAGCCATGCACCGCACCGCCTTCCATCAGGCGGGCGATTTCCCCAGCGGAGTACCCGAGTTCGGCGAGGACCTCCCCGGTGTGCTCCCCGAGCGCCGGGGGCAGGCGGCGGATTCCCGGGCGCTGCCCGCCGTAACGGATCGGGTGGGCGAGGACCTGGACCGGACCTGCCGACGGGTGGTCGAAGGACAGGAACGTCTCGTTGTGGCGCACCTGCGGATCTGCCACCACGTCGTCATAGCTGTTGACCGGCGCGTGCCAGATACCGAACTCGGCGAAGCGCTCGGTCCAGTACCTCGTGCTCTTCCGGGCGAGCAGTTCGGCGATACGCGTGTTGATCTCCTCGCGCATCGCGTACTCGGCGTCGGGTTCGACTCCGCGGAACCACGGTTCCTCCAGCACCTTGCTCAGGGCGTCGGTGCTGGTCAGGGAGATCGTGAGGTGCCCGTCGGCCGTGGCGAACACGCCGTAGGGCGCCTTGTAGAACGGCGAGGAGATCCCGCTGGTGCTCCGCTGCCCGCGGAAGCCGTTCAGGTGGTACGACAACGGTTCGATCTGCAGGTCCAGCGCGGCGTTGAGGAGGTTGCTCTCCACCCTGGTGCCTTCGCCGGTGCGCTCGCGTCCGTGCAGGGCGGCGAGGATGCCCAGTGCGCCGAGCACGGCACCGTGCTGGTCGACCAGCGAGGCACCCACGGGGGTCGGCGGCCCGGACGCCGGGCCGGTCGCCGACGCGAGCCCGGACAGCGACTGGATGAGCACGTCCTGTCCGGGGCGATCCTTGTACGGGCCGTCGGACCCGTAACCCGACAGCGAGCAGTAGACCAGCCGGGGGTTGGTCCGGCGCAGCTCTTCGTAGCCGAGCCCCAGCCGGTCCATCACTCCTGGGCGGAAACTCTCGATGAGCACGTCGGCGCTGTCGATCAGCCGGCGCAGCACCGCTTTCCCTTCGTCGTTCTTCAGGTCGACAGCCATGCTGCGCACGTTGCGGTTGCCGAGCAAGAAGAACACCGACACACCCTCGACGTAGGCGTCCGGGCCGGACCAGCCGCGCTCGAAGGCACCCTGCGGCGGTTCGACCTTCACGACGTCCGCGCCGAGGTCGGCCAGGATCTGCGTCGCCGAAGGGCCTTGCAGGAAATGGGTGAAACTGACGATCTTGATTCCGGAAAGCATTGTCGCCCTCGTCCTGTCAACGAGGAGCCTCAGCCGACGCGCATCGGCAAGGGATCGCGGTTGTGGGCAGGGGCAGCTGCGAAGCGATCCCGGGGCTCCGAACGGGAAAGTCCGGGCTCGAGTGAAGTGCCACAGTGGACACTGCCGACGATGGTAAGCGGTGGCCGCCTCCCGGTCAAGGGACCGGCCGCGTCGACTCCCGGACGATCAGCTCCGGCGCCGGCTCCTCGACCACGACATCGCCGAGTCGTTGTCCCGCAAGGTGGTCGAGCAGCATTCCACACGCGCGGCGCCCCAGGGCGCGCAGCGGCATCCGCACGGTGGTGAGGGCGGGCGCCCAGGTTTCGGCGACCCAGGTGTCGTTGATCGCGACGACCGACAGGTCCTCGGGCACCCGGACACCCAGGCGGCTCAGCGCCGACAACGCCCCGATTCCGGCGTTGACACTCGAGACCACCAGCGCGGTCGGCCGCGCCTTCCGCTGCATCATCCTGGTGACGGCCGCGGCGCCACCAGGAGCCTCCCAGCCGGAGCGCTCGACCCACGACGGACGCACCCGGAGTCCCGCCGCGCGCATGGTCTCGGTGAAACCGTGGTGACGACGGACGGCGGTGTCGTGGTCGGCCACACCGGCGAGGTGACCGATGCGTTCGTGACCGAGGTCGATCAGGTGCCGGGTCGCCGTCGCGGCCCCGCGGACGTCGTCGAGAACGACCGAGCCCGCGCGCCCGGCCAGCTTGGAGTTGATCAGCACCACCGGCGGATCCCCGGCGAGCACCTCACGCAGGCGCTGGTCGTCGAAATCCTCACGCCGTTGCAGGAGAACCCCGTCCACCCGGCCTTCGGCGACCAGCCGGCGCAACTGGTCGCGGCCGGCCGGCGGCGGGTCGATCTGACCCAGCAGCACCGACATGCCCGCCTCGCCCGCCCGGTCCTGCACGCCCGCCAGCATCTCGGCGAACACGGCGTTGTTCACGTCCGGGACGATCAGGCCCACGGCGCCCGACTTGGCGAACCGCAACGCCCGCGACCGGTGATTGGGCACGTACTGGAGCTCCTCGGCGACCGCGCGCACCCGACGGCGGGTCTCCTCGCTCATCCGGGTCCTGAAGTCGCCCGTCAGAGCACGCGAAGCCACCGCCTTGGACACCCCCGCCGCCTCGGCGACCTCCCGCAACGTGGCCATGGGCTGGAGCATATCGCGATCGGACACCGCCGGCACAACCGGTTGCGCCGGTGCACAACCGGTTGTGCACCGGCATCCGCCGTGCTTTACTGCCTCCGGGTTCGAGTGAGCACCATCGATGTCAGCGAGGCCACCGATCCGGCGGGCAGCCGGTCGCCCTGGCCTCGCCCACGGAAGCCAGGAAAGGCTGATCGGCCATGAACTAGGAACGCCTCGTGAGCACTGGGGTCATGCGCTGCGGCTGGGACCGTCGCTCCCAGCCGAGTGCGTGTTGCGGGGAGGTGCCGCCGAACGCCAGGGCACTCCCCCGCCGGGGGCGCGCACCTGCGCCGACCGTCCCGGGGCCCGGAGACGGTCACGACGCTCGCTGAGGTCCGCGATCCGCCGCCCGCCCGGCGGGAGTGATCCGCACCTGTGGCGGCAGCTTCGTCCACACCAGATCCGCTGGATCGGCGGCCATCACCCCGGGAGCCTTCGCGACCAGGATGTGGGCGGCCATCGGGGCGAAGTCACCGCGGAAGTGGACGGAGCTCTTGACCACGACGATCCGCTGGCGCTCGGGCTCGATCCCGACCATCCGGAACAGGTTGCGGTCGAACACCTGCGTCCGTCCGGTCGTGACGCCGATCCGCACGGAACCGTGGCGCAAGCACGCCGAGGGGCCGAGGTCGACGACGTTGCCGTGCATCATCGGGCCGTCGAAGCGGCAGCGGCCGTCCGACAGGTGCTCCACCGTGAACCGGCCGTGCACGGGGCTGTCACCGGGCACGGCCGGTTCCCCGCCGAGCGGCACGGTGATCGTCGCGCCGACCCCGGCCGCGTGGGCGGCGGCGGCCACCTCCGGGTCGGTGAACAGGCCGATCGCCGCGGGGCCGGTGTCCGCGGCGAGCAACGCCTTGAGCAGCCCGGTGGTCCGCGCGGTCCCGCCCGCCCCGGGGTTGTCCTGGGTGTCGGCGATGACGACCGGCCCGTCGGTGCTGAGCCGGATCGCCTCGGCGACCGCCTGCCGGGCGTCGGGCAGCGCGATCGCCCAGTCCGCTTCGCGGCTGGTGACGTGCTCGTGGACCCGGTCGACCTCCTCGGCCACCCCGTCGCCGCCGTAGCCGAACACCACCGGACCGCAATCGGGGATGTCCGCGGCGGGAAACCCCGCGGCGAAGGACATTCCCTCCGCCAGTCCACGGTAGACGGTGGAGGCCGGCTCCAGATCGGTGCAGCCGGCGTTGATCGGGATGAGGAACGGCACCCGCCGCCACACCGGCCGGAGTTCCTCACCGGCGATCCGCCGCGCGAGCAGCCCCGCCGCGCGAGCACCGGTCTCCGCCATGTCGACGTGCGGGTAGGTGCGGTAGGCGACCAGCGCGTCTGCCGAGGCGAACATCTCCCCGGACAGGTTCGCGTGCAGGTCCAGGCTCGCCACGACGGGCACGTCGTCGCCGACGACCGCGCGCAGCCGGCGCAACAGCTCACCCTCACCGTCGTCGTGGTGCTCGGTGACCATCGCGCCGTGCAGATCCAGGTACACCGCGTCCGGCCGGGCGGCGCGGGCCGCGCCGAGGATCTCCCCGGTGATGCGCTCGTAGGCGTCGGCGGTCACCGGCCCGGACGGCGACGCGGCCGCCCAGATCACCGGCAGCACGGTCACGTCCCGCATCGCGCGCAGGAAACCGCCGATCGGCAGGTTCACGTTCGCCAGCCGCAGCACGTCCTCGCCACGGCACAGAGCCGGGAACCCCTCCCCGTTTTGAAAGTTGGCGTAACCGGCGGGAGTGTCGGCGAACGTGTTGGTCTCGTGCTGGAAACCAGCGGCCAGAATCTTCATCGTGCCTCGTTCCGCAGTGTGGTGAACAGGATGAGCAGCCCCCCGGCCAGCAACAGGGCGACCATTGACAGCAGACCCGCCTCAGTGCTCCCGGTGGCCTGTTTGACGTAACCGATCAACGTGGGGCTGAAGAAGCCGCCGAGAAGCCCGATGCTGTTGATCAGGGCGATGCCGCCCGCCGCGGCGGTGCCGGTCAGGTACGCCGACGGGATCGCCCAGAAAACCGTGTACGAGCCCCACATCGCGGCCGTGGCGATGATCATCGCGAGCATCGAGACCGCGAACGACTGGGCGGTGAGCGCGGCCACCGCCAGCCCGGCGGCGGAGACCAGCGCCGGGACCGCGCTGTGCAGGCGGCGTTCCCCGCGGCGGTCCGAGCGGCGGGACAGCCAGAACATCGCGACCAGCGAGCACGCATACGGCACCGCAGTCCAGAGTCCGATCTCGACGGTACTGGCGAGGCCGTTCTCCCGCAGGATGGTCGGCAGCCAGAAGCTCACCGCGTACAGGCCGCTGATCAGGCAGAAGTAGCCGACGGCCAGAGCGTAGACCTTCGGATCGGTGAGCACCCGCCGGAAACTGTGGTGGCGCGTGGTTTCGGGCCCTGTCACGTCCGCGGCGATCCGGGCCTTCTCGGCCGGGGTGAGCCAGCGGGCTTCGGCGGGCCCGTCGGGCAGCACCTTCCACACCACGAACGCCAGGACCACGCACGGCAGGCCCTCGACGAGGAACATCCACTGCCACCCGGCGAGCCCGAACCCGCCGTCGAACGCGGTGATCACGAGCGACGACAGCGGCCCGCCGATCATCGAACCGAGCGGCCCCGGGATCATCAGCACCGACATCGCCGCCGCCATCCGCGCCGGCGGGTACCAGTAGGTCAGGTAGAAGATGATCCCGGGCGCGAACCCGGCCTCGAACACGCCGAGCAGGAACCGCAGCACGTAGAAGCTGGTGCTGTCGTGCACGAACAGCATCGAGGCCGAGGTCAGGCCCCACAGCAGCATGATGCGGAACACCGTCTTGCGGGTGCCGATCCGCTGCAGCAGCAGGTTGCTCGGCACCTCGAAGAGCACGTAGCCGAGGAAGAAGATTCCGGCCGCCAGTCCGTAGACCGACTCGCTGATCCCGACGTCGGTGGTCATCTGCAGCTTGGCGAAGCCGATGTTCACGCGGTCGAGGTAGGCGAAGACGTAGCACACCACGAGCAACGGCAGGATCCGGCGGCCGACCTTGCGGTACAGCGCGTCCGGGACGACTTTGCCGGAGATGTCGACCATGGTCACTCCCTGGTCCGGTGATTTCCGATTACACTCCAGAAGAACCCGGAGTTCCTCGGAAAATCGACGGATAATGACGGTGGAGGCGCGCCGGACGATGGATAGTGACACCCAGCTGCTGAACGAGACGGATCTGGCGCTGGTGGACGCGCTCCAGGTCAACCCGCGGGCCAGCTGGACGAGCCTCGCCGAAGCGCTGGACCTCGCGCCGGTCACGCTGGCGCGGCGCTGGCAGCACCTGGTGGAGTCCGGCTCGGCCTGGGTCACGGTGGCGCTGAGCAACAGCGCGATGCGCGGCGCGCTGCTGGAACTGACGTGCCGTCCGGGGACGGCGGAGCGCGTCGCACTGGCTCTCGCCGAGCTGCCGAACGTGTCGACGGTCGGAGTCACCACCGGCGAGTTCGGGGTGTTCGCGCTGGTGCTGGCACCGACCCTGCCCGCCATCGCCGAGGTTCTGGTGCGCACGTTGCCCATGCCGCCGGACGTCGTGAACGCCCGCTCGTACGTCTACAGCGGACTTTTTGGCGGGGTGGTGTGGCGGCTCGGCGTGATGAACCGCGCCCAGACCGAGCTGGTCCGCGAGCCCGCCGGGCCGGCACCGGAGCAGATCCGTCCGTTCGGCCCGGCCGACCGCGCGCTCTTCCTCGCGCTGGGGCACGACGGGCGGCGCCCGTACACGGAGCTGGCCGCGGAGCTGGGCACGTCGCCGCAGGCGGTCAAGCGCCGGCTCGACCGCCTGCGGCGGCACGGCGACATCACGTTCCGGTGCGACGTCGCCCGCCCGCTCGCGGGGTGGGAGTCCATGGCACTGCTGTGGCTGGCGGTGCCGGACCTTCACGTGCGCGAGACGGGCCGCAGGCTGGGCGCCTGGCCCGAGACCCGGCACTGCGCCGCGGTCCCCGGTCCGGCGAATCTCTCCCTGATCGTGAGCCTGCGGTCTCTGGACCACCTCGGAAAGCTGCTCATCCGGATCGCGGTGGACTGCCCCGAGGCGGCCGTGGTGGACCGCAGGATCGTGCTGCGGCAGGTCAAGGTGCACGGCCGGATCGTCGACGAGCTGGGCCGCAGCACCCGCGTCGTCCCCGTCGATCCCTGGGCTACCCCGTCGTGACCGTCGGGCGCGTGCCGGCGGACTCGATGTCGCGGCGCCGGGTTTCGGGGCCCACGGCGAGCGCGACGAGGGTGAGCACCGTCAGCACCCCCAGGTACACCGCGACCGGCCACCAGTGGCCGGACCAGGCGAGCAGCGCGGTCGCGATCAGCGGCAGGAACCCGCCCGCCAGCACCGAACCGATCTCGCGGGCGAACGCGAATCCGGCGAGCCTGGTCCTGGTCTCGAACAGCTCCGCGAACCACGCCGCCTGCGGCGCCAGCATCGCCGGGTAGCAGATGCCGAGTCCCACCACGAACCCGACGACGACGGCCACCGGCTCGCGGGTTTCCAGCAGGAGGAAGAACGGCACGGTCCACAGCGCCGACGCGACCGCGCCGGCCGCGTAGACGGGCCGCCGTCCCCATCGGTCGGACAGCCAGGCGAACAGCGGCACCCCACCCACCTGGACGGCCGAGGCGATGATCACCGCGGTCAGCCCGAGCGAGTCGGACAGGCCCAGCTGCTTGGTCAGGAACGCGACCGCGAACACGGGGAACAGGTAGGCGAAGCCGTTCTCGGCGAACCGGGCACCGATGACGACCAGGAAGCTCTTCGGCTGGTACCGCAGCGCGGCGAACAGTCCCGTCTTGGTCTCCTCGGCCTGCTTCGCGGTCCTGAACGCGGGAGTCTCGTCCACGCCGCTGCGGATGAAGTAGCCGATCGCGAGCATGACGATCCCCAGCAGGAACGGCACTCGCCAGCCCCACTGGCGGAACTGTTCGTCGGGCAGCAGCAGGAACAGCTGGTAGATCCCGGTCGCGAGCAGGGTGGCGAGCGCGAACCCGGCCGGGGCCCACGCACCGGCCAGCCCGCGTCGCCGCTGGTCGCCGTGCTCGACCGACAGCACGACGGCGCCGGCGTACTCGCCTCCGGCGCCGAAGCCCTGCACGAGCCGCAACAGGATCAGCAGGACCGGCGCCCACGCGCCGATCTGGTCGTAGGTGGGCAGCACACCGATCAGCGCGGTCGCGACGCCCATCAGCACGATCGTCAGCACCAGCATCGTCTTGCGGCCGAGCCGGTCGCCGAGATTGCCCAGCACGATGCCGCCCAGCGGCCGGGCCAGGAATCCGACGGCGTAGGTGGCGAACGTGGCCAGTGTGCCCGCGACCGGGCTGATCGCGGGAAAGAACAGCTTGTTCAGGATCAGCGCGGCGGCCGTGCCGTAGATCAGGAAGTCGTACCACTCGAGTGTGGTACCGACGAGGGCGGCGATCCCGGCTCTACGGGCGTGCCGTCGGGATTCGGTCATGAAAGGCAGCTCCTTCGGTGGCCGGGGAAAGGTCAGTGGCGGGCGGGACGGCGCAGGACCGCGCCCCGCTGGATCGGGCCGACGAGTGCCGCGTACTGGCCGAGCCAGCCGCGTTCGCTGCCGGGATCACCGGCGGTGACGGGCTTCCCGTCGCGTATCGGCTCCGCGTCGATCAGCCGTGCGTCGAGGTCGATCGAGATGGCGTCCCCGTCCTGCACTCCGGCGAGCGGCCCGCCGTCGGCGGCTTCGGGCATCACCTGTCCCACGACGAGCCCGTGGTTGAGCCCGGACAGTTCGCCGTCGGTCACCACGGCCACCTGGCCGCCGAGGCCGGCGCCGTTGAGCGCGGCCACGAAGCTCGCGGCGAACACCGTGCCCGGGCCGCCCCTCGGGCCCATCCCGCGCAGCACGATCACGTGTCCCGGCTCGATCTCTCCCTGGCCGAGCGCGGCGATGGCCTCGTCCTCACCCGCGAAGACCCTGGCCGGCCCGCGGAACTGCCGCCGTGCCGCGCCCACCCCGGCGACCTTGACGATCGCACCGTCCGGCGCCAGCGATCCACGCAGGATCAGCAGGCCCGGCTCGTCGGCCACGGGTTCGTCCAACGGGTGCACCACGTCGCCGTCCGGTCCGGCCACGTCGGCGATCAGCTCGGCCACGGTGCTGCCGGACACCGTCAGCGCGCCGGTGTGCAGCCTCGGTGCCAGCGCACGCAGTACGGTGCGGACCCCGCCGACCCGGTCGAGGTCCCACACCTGATGTGTCCCGTTGGGACGGATGGCGGCGAGTTGTTTCGCGCCGCGGCCCTTCTCCTCGAACAACGCGACGACGTCGAGGTCGAGGTCGGCCTCCGCGGCCACGGCGGTGAGGTGCCGGATGCAGTTGACTGAGCCGCCCAGCGCCAGCGCCACCTCCACCGCGTTCTCGATGGCGTCGCGTGTGAGCACCTGGCGGGCGGTGAGTCCTTCCCGGACCAGCTCGACGGCGCGCCGCCCCGCGGCCGCGGCGCGTTCGAGCATCGCCGGGGAGTTCGCACGGGTGGGCGCGGAACCCGGCATCGTCATGCCCAGGGCCTCGGCGAGCACGTGCATCGTGTTCGCCGTCGCCAGTCCCGCGCACACGCCGGGCCCTTCGATCGCCTGGTCGGCCATCTCGCCGAGGTCGTCCACGCTCAGCTTCCCGGAGGCGACCGCACCCACCGATTCGTACACCGAGTCGATGTCCACCGAACAGCCGGAGAACGTCCCTCCGCGCTGGTAGCCACCGATGACGACCACCGAGGGCAGGTCGAGCCGCGCGGCGGCCATCAGGTGGGCCGGGGTCGTCTTGTCGCAGCTCGACAACAACACCATGCCGTCGAGCTGCGCACCCTCGACGGCGGCTTCGACGTCGTTGACGATCAGGTCGCGGGTCGGCATCAGGTAGCGCGCTTTGCGGCCCGCGCTGGTGACGAAATCGGACGGCGCGGTCGTCCGGATCTCCAGCGGCAGCCCACCCGCCTCGCGGATAGCGCCGGCGACCACTTCCGCCACGTCGTCGAGGTGCGCGAAGCACACCGACAACTTCGACGAGGTGTTGACGACCGCGATCTTGGGCTTGCGCTGGTCCTCGGCGCTGATGCCCATCGCGCTCCACTGCGCGCGGCGCACGGCCCACCGGGTGGTGCCGGGCTCGAAGTTGCTCCGCAGCTGTTCCATGGTGTTTCTCCAGTCAGGAAAGGGAAAGGGCGCTTCCGCCGGCGGCCATCACCGACCGGATCTCGCGGCCGTCGAGCCCGCGGTAGGGCAGGTCCTTGTCCAGCGACATCACGGTCGCCACCGCGGCCGCGTGGCCGTATTCGAAGCACTGCGCGGTGACCCGCGCCGAGGCGAGTGCCTCGTGCTCGGCGCTGAGGCAGCGGCCGGCGACGATGACGCCCTCGCCGCGCTCGGGCACGAGCGCGCCGTAGGGCACCTCGTAGTAGTCGTCCAGCAACCAGGTCAGTTTTGGCCGGTCACCGGCGTGCAGCTCGATCGGCCACGGCACCCGGCAGATCCCGTCCTCGCGCTTGCGTGCCGCGAGGACGTCCTCGTTGGACAACCGCTCGATCCCGGCGATCGTGCGGGTCTGCCGGATCCCCGCCTCGACCCCCGTGTCCACGACGAACGCGTTCTCGCAACCGGGGATCCGATCGATCAGGAACCGCGCGTACGACCGGACCTGCCGCCGGCCCAGTATTTCGGCTTCGGTGAAGTCCGCGGGGTCGATCACGTTGAGCATCCGGCCGTCGCGGCCGGCCAGCCGGGTCGCGTTGACCAGCAGCTCGCCGGGCCTGGGAGTGGTGAAGATCCAGATCTTCTGCCGCGGCAGGTCCAGCCCGGCGCCTCGCGCCCGGAGGATCTCCTCGGTCACGTATGGCGGGCAGATGGTGTCCTCGCCGTAGAACTCCAGGAACCGCTCGACATCGACGTTGCCGAGGCGGAAGAACATGGTCGGGTTCTGGATCGCGCCGTTGTCGCCGAAGGTGTAGCGGTGCCCGGCGCGGGCGACCACAGCCGCGTCGCCCGATGCGTCGATCGTCCTGGCAGCGAGCACCACGGCCCGGCCGGCGTTCGACTCGACCACCACCCCGCGGTGGGTGTCGCCGTCAAGGACGACGGCGGCGACGGCCGTGTGGTAGAGCACCGTGACGCCCGCGCCTTCGAGGAGGTCGTCCGCGACCTCGCGCCACACGAGCGGATCGTGCGCGACGGTCCAGGTCTTGCCGTAGACCTGCGGCGCCGTGAGGCCGCCCCGGGCGGCCAGTTCCCCGCGGAACCGCTCGGTGAACCCCGCGACGACCTGCCTCGGCTCCCGGTCGGCATCCGAGGCCAGGTACATGCCGCAGATCGTGCCGGACATCCCGGCGACCGCCGCGCCGCCGGCGAAGCCGTACTTCTCCACGACGAGCACCGACTTACCCGCCTCGGCCGCGACCACCGCCGCCGCGACCCCGGCCGCACCGGCCCCGACGACGAGCACGTCGACCTCGGCCAGCACTTCGAGTCCCCGGTCGGCCGGACCACCGGTCAGCGACCAGCGCGATATATTGGTCATGTACCGGTTGTACATCGCCGGTCGCGGTATTGTCCAGGCCCAGCGCGTGGAACGAGGAGGAGGCACCCGTGGCGAACAAGGCCGACCAGGCCTACGACGTGCTGGAACGCATGATCACGTTCCAGGAACTCCCGCCTGGTTCGCTGCTGTCGGAGGCCCGGCTGATGGAACGCACCGGGCTCGGCCGCACGCCGGTGCGTGAGGCGCTGCAACGGCTCGCACGCGAGCGCATGGTGGAGATCCACCCTAGCCAGGGCGTGTTCGTCGCCCCGACGTCGATCGAGGCGCAACTCAAGGTGCTCGAACTACGCCGTTCCATGGAGGAGCTCGCGGTGCGCCTCGCCGCCCACCGGGCCACGACGGAGCAGCGTGAGCGCATCCTGGCGCTCGCCGAGGTGCTCAGCGAGTTCGACGGCGACGACCCCAGGCGGTTCGGGGAGCTGCTCAAGTCGACCCACACCCTGATCGTCGAGGCCGCGCACAACGAGTACCTGTCGGTGGCGATGGCCCCGCTGCAAGGGCTCTCCCGCCGGTTCTGGTTCGCCCACCTGCGAAACCCGAAGGCGGAACTGGCCGAAGCGGCCGACCTCCACGGGGACATCCTCCGCGCCATCTGCCACGGCGATCAGGCCAAGGCCTCCGAAGCCTCCCTCAGGCTGAACGACTACCTGACCGACTTCACCTACCGGACCCTGCGGGACCAGTGAATCAAGAGCATCGGGTAGTGACGTACGTCGGCGGCCGCGGGGCGGCCCGCACAGGCCCGCGGCGGACGGGCGCCGGGGCCGGGGACGTGCAGGTGGGCCATGAGCGGTTCGAACATCGGCGAGTCCGCGGCCTGCCCGGCGGTGAGCAGTTGGCGGCCGCTGCCGCCCCGGGAGCGGCCGATGGCATGGTCAGGCGGCTCGGTTCCAGTCGATCTCACCGGCTGCGCCCGCGGTGGCCGGCAGTGTGCCGAACACCGCCGGCACATCCCGCCCCGCGATCCCGGACCGGTAGCGGCAGATGATCCCCTCCATCATCGCCCGGGCGTCCGGGAACGGCCTACCCGGCCGCACCGGCAGCAAGTTCTCGATCAATGCCCACTGCTCATCCGAGAGCAACTCACACCGCGACACGACCAGCTCGATCCCAGCCACCAGCCGGAACCTCTGCCAGGCACGCCGAGGGCCCGTCAGCTGGCCGCCGAGCCGTCGATGTCGATGATGTGCTTGCCACGCACGCCGCCCGCTTCGACCGCGCGGTGGGCTTCGGCGATGGCGGACAGCGGGTGCACGCCGTCGACGACCGGTCGCAGCTCTCCGCTCTCGGCGAGCCGGGCGGCCTCGGCGAACAGTTCCCGCTTCGGGTTGCCGCTGAAGAACCGCACCCGGCGGGAGCCGTGCACCACCGACGCGGCGATGTAGGCGAGCGAGCGCGCGATGTGCTTGCGGTCGAAGGAGATCGCCACCATCCTGCCCGTGGGCGTCAGCAGCCGGCGGAACGCGGCGAGCTCGGTGCCCACGGTGTCGAACACGACGTCGAACGAACCGAGGTCGGCCGGCCCCGCGGTCGTGTAACTGACCACCTCGTCAGCGCCGAGGCCGCGCACGAAATCCAGGTTGGACGGTCCGGCCAGCCCGGTGACGTGCGCGCCCATCGCCTTGCCGACCTGCACGGCGAGGCTGCCGGTGCCCCCGCTGGCCCCGCGCACCAGGAGGCGCTCGCCACGGGCGAGGTGCGCCTTGTCGCGCAGGCCGATGATCGGCACGACCGCCACCACCAGCGACGCCGCTTCGACCGGGGTGAGGCCGGCCGGAGCGCGCGACACGCGATCCGGATCGACCGTCAGATACTCGGCCGCCGCCCCGCTCCGCGAATCGACCTCGGCGGTGCGCGGGAGCACACCCCACACGCGATCACCCGCCCGGAGACCGGAGTCACCGGAGCCGGGGTCGGCGACCTCGCCCACGAAGTCGAGCCCGATCCCCTTGGGAAAGCGCTTACCGGTCAGCAGGCGCAGCTGCCCGGCTCGGGCGCTGAGCTCGCCACCATTCACGCTGGTCGCCTGCACCCGCACCAGGATCTGACCGGGCCGCGGCTGCGGGACCGCGACCTTGCCCTCGTACAGCACGTCCGGCGGCCCGTAGCGGTCGTACTGCGCCGCGCGCATCATCGACATGTCTTCTGTCCTTTCACGACGTTCTTCATCGGTTTTCGGGTGGGCGCCGCGGCCAGCCGACTGCCCTTTCGACCGTCTCGGCCACGGTGAGCAGCCGGGTGTCGGCGAACTTCCGGCCGACGAGCATGACGCCGGCGGGCAGTCCCTCGGCGAGACCGAGCGGAAGGGTGATCGCGGGATGGCCGGTGATGTTCGTGGGCGCCGTGTTGCCGACCAGGCTCCAGGCCCGGAGCGCCCGGTCGGCGGGGTCGAGGCCGGGTGCCACCGGGTGGGCCACCACGGGCACGGTCGGCATGGCGAGCACATCGACCCCGGCGAGCGCCTTCTCGTACCCGGTGGTGATCAGGCGGCGCAGGTTCGCCGCCCGCGCGTAGCGGCTGCCGCCGCCCGCGCGTTCCGCTCCGCTGCCCATGATCAGCATGAGTTTGAGCGTCGGCGCCATGCTGTCGCCCGCCTTCTCGAATCCTCGCCGAAGGGCCTCTGCCAGCTCCGGCCAGTAGCGGCCGCCCGCGCCGAACAACGCCCCGCCGCCGCGCATCTGCCCGGCGAAACTCTCCGGGAACATGTTGAACGCGATCGGCGCGCACAACCGGTGCTCGGGCACCGAGACCGGCTCCACCGACGCACCCAGCTCGCGCAGCCGGGCGAGCGAGGCATCGAAGGCCCGGCCGACCTCCGGCGACACCCCGCCCGCCGGATCCAGTCCCTCGGCCAGCACCCCGACGCGCAGACCGGCCAGGGACGCCGGCGCCGACTCGACCGCCGCCACGGCGTCGAGCCGGGGCAGCTGCGCGGGCTGGCGCGGGTCGGGGTCTGCGTCGTCGGTCCCGGCAAGCACCTGCAGCACGGCCGCGACGTCCGCGGTGGTGCGCGCGAGCGGGCCGACGTGGTCGAGCAGCGGCTCCCCGCCGAGCACCCCGGAGTGCGGCACCAGACCGTGCGTGGGCTTGAGACCGACGAGCCCGCACCAGGCCGCCGGGATGCGCACCGACCCGCCGGAGTCCGCGCCGAGCGCGACGTCGACACCGTCGTAGTACAGGGCCGCCGCCGACCCGCCGGACGACCCGCCCGCGGTCCGCGTGGTGTCCCACGGGTTCAGGGTCGGGCCGTAGTAGCTCGAGTCGCCACCGGGGGCGACCCCCATCTCGTCCATGTTCGTGATGGCGCAGATGTGCCCGCCCGCGTCGAGCAGGCGGCGGACCACGGTGCTGTCCCGGTCGGGCACGAACCCCTGCAACAGCGCCGACCCCGCCGTCATCGGGACACCGGCCACCGCCACGCAGTCCTTGACCGCGACGCCGACGCCGGACAGCAGCCCGCGCGCGCCCGGCTTGCGCACCGAGACCCAGCGCACGACCGCGTTGTACGGGTCCCGGCCGGCGTCGGTGTCGTCGTGCACGACGCGATCGGCCTCCGCCACCGGCGGCGGGTCCGCCCGCAGGTCGTCCATCGCGGCGATGACCGGTGCCAGGTGAGCGATCGCGGGCAGGACGCCGGCCGCACCGGAGCGCGAGATCCCCCACGAGGAGGCCAGGTCGTAGAACTCGTCCTCGCTGATGGCGTGCGACATGCGCACCCCTTTCGGTCTTCGGTGGACCTCGGCCTGGTCAGCCGAGGGGCATGAATCGTTGAGCCACCCATCCCCGGTCGAAGGGCGTGAACGAGTCGACGGTCAGGACGAGCTCGCTGATCCGCCACCCCGCCGGGGTCAGTTCGTGCTGCTCGCGGTACCGGCCCATGTGCCACGCGGCCGTCCCGTTGATCGTCAGGGGCTGCCAGAGGTACCAGGTGGACCTCGCACTGGCCAGGTCGTCGGCCACTTCGATGTCGCCGCTGACGATGTAGTGCAGTGACCACTCCAGCCTGGTCGCGACGTCGGCGAAGTGCGTGCGCAGCTCCGCGTGACCCGCGTGCCGGCCGAGCAGGTCACCCCCGTCCCACACGCACTCCGGGGTGAACAGCTCGTCGATGCGGTCGGGCGGGAAACCGCCGTCGCAGAAGCGGACGTAAGCCATCTGCAGGGCCCGGATGTCGTCCAGGGCCTCCAGGCGCGCCACCCGGGCCTCGAGTGGCGCGCTCAGCGGTTCGGTCATCCCGCCTCATCGACCTTCACGACGTTCGTCAGCTCGCCGCCCTCGGTTTCGGCGTCGATCACCGTCGCGCGGTACTCGCCGGTTTCCGGGTCGAGGGCGTAGAAGGTGGTCGGGTAGGACGCGGGCAGCTCGACCGCGATGACCTCGAAATCGGACGAGGCGTCCAGTTCGCGGTGCCGGTTGCGCGGCGGCTGGTAGAAGGCGGTCCCTGCCTCCAGGCGGACAGTGCCGACTCCCTCGAACTCGAAGAGGGCCCATCCCTTGACGATGTAGTTGAAGTGCACGTTGAGGTGGTGCATGTGCCAGGGTGCGCCCTGCCACTTGTACTCCGGGTTCGCCTTGATGACGAACGCGTTGGCCAGACCCCCGCTGTACTTGGCGACGGCAGGCAGCGGACGCAGATCCGCGGCCGGGAAGCCGGCGATCGGCTTGAAGCTGTCCGCTTCCAGGGGCATGAACATGTCCGGCTTGGCGAGCGTCGCCTCCGGCGGTGCGGGCGGCAGCGGCACCTCGGGCGCGGTTTCGGCGGTGGGGTTCTCTGCGGTCGTCGACATCGATTGACTCCCTGCTGTGATCAGTGGTGACTATGTGCAATTTAGAGTACGATTTCGTTCTCTTGTTGCTACAGTAGCCTGGTCGCGGCCGCTCGGCAAGGCGGCGACGAACCACACGAGGAGCGAGATGCCACCGCACCCGGAGCACGCCGTGGAGCCGGCCACCACGGACCCGCGTCGCGGGCCGCGCCGCCGCGGCGAGGCCCTCGAGCACGCGATTCTCACCGCGACCGTGGAGGAGCTGAGCGAGGTCGGCTACCCGGCGCTGACCGTCGACCGGGTGGCGGCCAGAGCCAGGACCAGCAAGGCCGCGATCTACCGCCGGTGGCCTGGGCTGCCGCAACTGGTGGTCGACGCCTGCGCACGGCACCGGATGACCGACTTCGCGGTGCCGGACACCGGCACCTACCGCGACGACGTCCTCGCGGTCCTGCGGGAGATGGCGACGCGGATCGCCGGGCCCTTCGGCAGTGCCATCCGCACCGTGGTCAGCGAGATCGCGCGCAACCCCGAGTTCGCGGCACTGGCCAGGGCCCAGCTCGACGTCGCCGAACAGATCATGACGACTTTGCTGGAACGCGGCATCGAGCGCGGCGAGATCGACCCGGGTGTGCGCGGCACCCGCCGGGTGACCGTCGCGACCGACCTGATCATCAAACATCTGCTGCTGGCGCCGAGTGAGGACATCGACGCCGTCATCGTCGACATCGTCGACGACATCCACCTGCCGCTCGTGCTCAAGAACACCGGCGCCGCTGACGAGCGCGGAGCGTGACCGGGGCAATGTCCACAATGGCCGGCCGAGACGGTCGCGCCGGGCACCGGTCAGCGTTGTTGGGCGAGCCTGGCGAGTTTCGGTGCCGAGATCGGGAAGTTCACTGCCGCGGCGGTGCCGAATCCGGCGTTTCGACCGCTCGCGGGCCACGTGAGCAGCGCACTCCGGTCCTCGAGGGATCCGTCCACCACGGTGGGTTCGCCGCTGGGCGGCAGCGTTCCGGCGATTCGGATGCGCAGCCCGAACATCTCCGTCCAGAAAATCGGCGCGGTGCCACCGAGCCGGGCATCCGGCTCGCGGCCGAGCAGGGTCGCAGCCGCGATCGTGGCCTGGGTCAGCGCGTTCCACCAGTGCGGGCTGCGCGTGAATCGGCCGTCCGCGCCGGGAAGACTGATGACATCGCCGGCGGCGACGATGTCCGGCGCTGCCCGGCAGCAGGGGTCGACCACGACTCCCCCGGCCAGGACGAGGCCGCTGTCCCGCAGCCACTCCGTGTTGGGCAGATCGCCGACCGCGGTGACGACGAGGCCGGCCTCGGCGAGAACGGTTCCGTCCGCCGACACCAAGCGGCCGTCCTCGATCCGCACCCCCGCCGGGGAGGTGCGGATCTTCACGCCCTTTTCGGCCGCGGCCGTCCGGCACAGGTCCGACAGCAGCGCGCCGAGGCGACCGGCCAGAGGGGTGACCTGGTCGACGACCGTCACCGATTTGCCGAGAGTCGCGGCGGTCGACGCGATCTCCATCCCGAGGAAGCCGCCACCCGCGACGGCCAGGTCGTCAGCATTTCGGAGACGGTCCCGGAGCCGGAGCGCGTCGTCGAGCGTCCGCAGCGTGATCTCATCGGCGTGCGGCGACAGCCGGCGCGCCCGAGCACCGGTCGCGATGACCAGTCCGTCATAGCCGATGGTGTCGCCGTCGCTCAGCAAGACCCGCTTGCGGCCGATGTCGAGACCGGCTGCCGTCAGGCCGGTGAGCAGGTCGAGATCATCCGCGCCGGCGAGAAAAACGCTGCTGTCGGGCTCGGCGCCACCGAGCACCCCCTTCGACAACGGCGGCCGGCTGTAGGGCGCGTGCGGTTCGTCACCGATCACGGTGATGACACCGTCGAAGGAGAACCGGCGCAGCGCCGCTGCCGTCGCCCACCCGGCCTGCGATGCCCCGACCACCACGATCCGGCGAAGCCCTGTCATCAGACCTCCCGCCCTCGTCAGGCTCGCCCACGGACGACGGCGTTGTAGTCCGCGACTTTGGTGATGGTCCTGCCGCCGTCGCCGAAATCGAGGAGGACCCGGTAGAGCATTCGGACCCGGTTGTCCGCCCACAGCCCCTGGACCGGCTCGATGCGGAAGAAGAGCTGCTGTCCCTGGTCCGGCAATTCAATGTGGTCGTAGAGGGCCGTTTCTCTCGCCCACGGGAACTGCTCCATGCTGATCTCCGCGATCCGCTGGATCTCGGCCGGATCTGTGACCAGGGTGGCGATCCCCTGGATCTGCAACGACCGGGTCTCCTGCCGCGCCGCATAGCCTTCAGGGGGAAGATGGCACACGGCATAGCTGACGTTCGGGTTCTGCCGCAGTTGCGTGCTTTTCCGGGTGTGGCGGAAGGTGTGCATGTAGACGAGGAGTCCGTCGCCGGCGATGTGCATGGCCGAGGCCGAGGGGCGGCCTTCGGAATCGATCGTGGCGAGAGTCGCGACCTCTTCGGTGCGCAACAGTTCGGTGATCGCCTCACGGATCTCTGCCACGCTCGGATCGGACTTGGGCATCGTTGCCTCCTGATGGCCTTATCGCGACAAGAGTTTCAGGGCGTTGACCGGGCAGCTGAGCACGGCGGCATGGACCGCGGCCTTGTCGGGCTCCGGCACCTCCTCGGCCTTGACCGTCAGCTCACCCTCGTCATCGACCGAGAAGAACTCAGGGGCGACAGCCTCGCACATGGCATGTCCTTCACAGCGGTTCCGATCGAGCTCGATCCTCATCGGGCTTCCCCTCCGTCGAGCCGGACCGGTACCGATTCGACCCTCCGGGTCAGGACTCCTTCGCATTTGACCCACGTGGCGTCCGGCGCGAGCCGCATGCCGGGAAACACGTCCATGAGTGCTTCGATCGCCACCCGGGCTTCGATCCGAGCCAGCGGCGCACCGATGCACGCGTGGATTCCCTTGCCGAACGCGAGGTGCGCCGCGGCGTCGGGCCGGTCGGCGCGATACGCACGCGAATCGTCACCCCATCGCTCCTCGTCATGGTTGGCGGACTGGAGGTTCAGGTAGACCTTCTTGCCCGCAGGAATGGGACACCCGGCGAGAGTCACGTCTTCCACCGCCGTGCGAACCATGAACTGGGCCGGTGAGTCCACACGCAATGACTCCTCGATGGCGTTCGGCAACAGCGATCGATCAGCGACGACCGCCTCCCACTGACTGCGATCGTCGAGCAGCCGGTACACGCAATTGGTGATCAACGCGCGAGTGGTGTCGGTCGCGGCGACGACGAGCTGGAAGACGTGGCACACGGCCTCGGGCGTCGACATCTCCGCTTCACCAGGTTCGGCGAAGCACAGGTTGTCCAGCACATCCTCGTGCCGGTCCTCGGGGCGGGCTCGCCGCTCCTCCACCAGTTGCGCCAGGAATCCCATCAGCGAAGCGAACTCCGGGAGCTCGTGCGAGGGCCCGGGAATGACACGAACGATGGCGTCGGACCACGTCTGGACCTCACGCCACGCGGGCTCGGGAATTCCGATCAGCGCGTACACGACGGCTGACGGGATGAAGTGCACGTAATCCGCGTACAGATCGACCCGGCCCGACGCAGGCAGCGCGTCGACAGCTGTGCGGACGATGTTCTCGACCTTGGGTGTGAGCCTCCGAAGGCGCACCGGGGCCAAGCTCTTCAGCAACCTGCTTCGCAGGAGCGTGTGGCCCGGCGGGTCCGCCATGGTCACGACGGTGAACGGTAGCCGCACATCCTCGGGCCCGACCGAGAAGTTGCCGCGATTGGAGAAGTTCTCGGTGTCGTCGAACACCGCCCGGACCACGTCGTCGGTGTTCGCCGCGTAGAGGTGATCGCTCACCTTGCCGACCGGGCATCCCGTCCGGGACGCCCGCATGAATTCGTCGGGCGCAGCGATGTGCCGCGGATTCAGCGGGTCGAAGAATTCAGCCGAGTCGACAGGAGTGGTCATGGCGAAGATCTGCCTTTCACGCTGGGCCACCTCGATGTAGCGCCATGCGGAACAGTAGACCGCATCACGCGACATCAATGCAAGCAACAGAAGACCCGGGAGCCGCTCAGCCGGATCTGGGATCATGCCGGTATGGCAATCGACCCCACCGCGGAACCCGACGCGCTGGACCTGTCGACGACGCCCGGGCACCTCATCCGCCGTGCTCAGCAAGTGCACACCGCCTACTGGGCCGAAGAGCTGGACGGCCTGCTCACCGGACCGCAGTACGCCGTGGTCGTGTCGCTGGCCGGCTGGCCCGGCATCAGCCAAACCCGCCTCGGCGAACTGGCCTCGCTGGACAAGAACACGGCGGCCGGGATCCTGACCCGGCTGGAGCGCCGTGGCTGGGTGGAGCGGGTCCGTGACCCCGGCGACGCCAGGCGTCGCGTGCTGCGTCTCACCGGCAGTGTGCGAACACGGTTGCGGACGATCACCCCGGCCGCGACGCGGGTGCAGGAGCGCCTGCTCGGCCCGTTGCCACCCGGAGAGCGACAAGCGTTCGTGTCCCGGCTCGCCCGAGTGGCGTTTCAGCAGCGGAGGGTGACGGGCTACGAACCGGAATCGGCGACAGGTCCCGTCCTGTCGTTGCCGACCGCGCCCGGCTACCTGATCCGGCGCGGCGAACGCGTTCACGGTGAGCTCTGGACCGCCGAGGTGGGCGGTGAGCTGACGGCGCCGCAGTACGCGTTGCTGGTCGCCGTGCTGCGCGGCGGCGAGGTGGACCAGCGTCAGGCCGGCGAGCTCGCCTCGCTGGACAAGTCGAGCACCGCGGACGTCGTCTCCCGGCTCGAGCGGCGGGGCTTGGTGCGCCGGTACCGCGACAGCGCCGACGGCCGCCGCTGGCTGCTGGAGCTGACCAGTGCAGCACGGGACACGCTCGGCCACATCACGCCCGCGGTCGCGCGGGTGCAGGAGCGCCTCCTCGAGCCGTTGCCGGCCGCGGAATGGCGCACGTTCACGCGACAGCTCGCCCGCGTGGCCTACCAGGGCACGCCACCGACGCTCTCCCCCAGCGCACCACCGTTGCGCACGCTCGCCCGCTGACGCCGGCGGAACCGGCCCGTTGACGGGACCTCCGATGCTCCGTACTCTCCCTATTTAGTACGTACACGGAGCACATGTGCCGGAAGGGGTACTCATGACAAGGACGTCGGGGTCGAGCAGGCGTGCCGCTGTCTCCAGCCTCATCGGCACGACCATCGAGTGGTACGACTTCTTCATCTACGGCAACGCGGCGGCACTCGTGTTCGGCCCGCAGTTCTTCCCCAGGACCTCCACCCTGGCGGCGACCTTGGCGGCGTACGGCACGTTCGCGGTCGGGTTCCTGGCCCGCCCGCTCGGCGGGATCGTCATGGGCCACTTCGGCGACCGGGTCGGCCGCAAGCGGCTGCTCGTGCTGTCGCTGCTGCTGATGGGGTTCGCCACGTGCGCGATCGGCCTGCTGCCCACCTACGCCGCGATCGGCGTGTGGGCGCCCGCGCTCCTGGTCCTCCTGCGCCTGGCGCAAGGTTTCGGCGTGGGCGGCGAATGGGGCGCGGCGGTGCTGATGTCGGTCGAGCACGCCCCCGCCGGCAGACGTGGTCTGTTCGGCGCATTTCCGCAGATGGGTCTGCCCGCGGGGGTGATCCTGTCCAACGGGGTGTTCCTGGCGGTCAGCGCGTCGATGTCGCGGGAGTCGTTCCTCGCCTGGGGATGGCGGGTGCCGTTCCTGCTGTCCGCGGTGTTGATCGTGGCAGGTCTGACCATCCGCCTGAAGCTCGCCGAGTCGCCGGAGTTCACGAGTGTCCGTGCGCGGAACGCGGTGGTGCGCAGTCCACTCCGGACGGTGCTGCGCACGCACCCGAAGGCTCTGTTCCTGTGCAGCGGCGCGTCGATCGCCGCGCCCGCGCTCGGGTACCTGGTGCTGATCTACCTGCTCTCCTACGGGACGGCGACGTTGCACCTGAGCTCGGGGACGATGTTGTCCATCGTGCTGGCGGGCAGTGTGGTGTGGCTGGTGGCGATCGGGGTGTCGGCGGCCGTGTCGGACCGCTACGGCCGCAAGCGCGTGTTCCTGGCCGGCGCCGGGCTGACCGTGGTGTGGGCCGTCCCGCTCTTCCTGCTCGTCGACACGGCTTCGGTACCGCTCATGGTGCTCGCCGTCGTGATCGGCTGTACCGGCATCGCCGTGATGGCCGGGCCGCAGGCTGCGCTGGTGGCGGACTCGTTCACGGCGGAGGTGCGCTACAGCGGCTCGTCCATCGCCTATCAGGTGGGCTCGGTGCTCGGCGGGGCGCTCGCACCCATCGTCGCGACCGCCCTGGTGGCCGGTACCGGCACCTCACTGTCGGTCTCCCTGTTCATGGCCGCACTGGGACTGGTGAGCCTGGTCTCGATGGCGGCCCTCGCCGAACCGAAACCAACGACCGTCAAGGCCGCCACGGCGGTCAGGGAGGCACCATGACGACAACGAGGTTCCGCTCCACGGAAGCGGATGTCGACGATCTTTACCACGAACTGGCCGAGCACGAACTGCAGCCGCTCTGGGAGCTCAAGGGCCTGCTGACCCGGGAACCCGCGGTGGCGGGGACACCGTTCCGCTGGCAGGGTGACGACCTGCGCAAGCTCGCCGAACGCGCCGGCGAGCTCGTACCGGTCGACCGGGGCGGCGACCGGCGGGTGCTGGCCTGCTGCAATCCGGGGCTGGCCGGCGCGCCGTACGCGGTGTCCACGCTGTGGGCCGCGGTGCAGTACCTGCGCGGACACGAGACGGCGCCGGCACACCGTCACAGCCCGGCCGCGCTGCGGTTCATCACCGAAGGCGAAGGCGTGTTCACCCTCGTCGACGGCGACCCGTTGCCGATGGGCAAGGGCGATCTGGTGCTCACTCCGAGCTGGACGTTCCACGAGCACCACAACCCGGGTGACGCGCCGATGATGTGGATGGACGTGCTCGATCTGCCCGTCGTCGCCGCGCTCGACGCGGTGTTCTTCGAGGAGGGCCCGAGCGAGGAGGCCGACACGGCGACCGCCCCGGCGTCGGCGTCCGAACGCTGGTTCGGCGGCGGCCCCGGCCTCGTCCCGGCAGGCCGTGAGACGCCGCCGTCGCACTCGCCGTTGCTGGCCTACCGGTGGGCCGACACCGACCGGGCGCTCACCGCCCAGCTCGACGTGTCCGGCGCGACCTCGGCCACGCTCCGGTACTCCGACCCCGTCCGCGGCGGCGATGTGATGCCCACGATGCGCTGCGAGATCCAGCGGATCGAGGCGGGCGCGAGCACTACGGCGTTCCGGCAGACCGGGGGGCGCGTCGCGTGCGTGCTGCATGGCACCGGCCGGGCCTGTGTCGGCGAGCGCGTGTTCGACATCGCGCCAGGCGACATCATCGCGGTCCCGTCGTGGTCACGCTGGCAACTCCTCGCCACCAGCCGGCTGGACGTGTTCAGCGTGAGCGATGCACCGGTGCTCGAGGCACTGGGCCTGTTCCGGACGAGTGAGGCATGACCGTGACCGGAAGAATTCCGCTCCTCGTCGTCGGCGGCGGTATCGGCGGGCTGGCCACGGCGCTGGCGATCGCTCGCACCGGGCGTCCGGTGCACGTGCTCGAGCAGGCGCCCGAGTTCGCCGAGATCGGCGCCGGGCTCCAGGTGGGGGCCAACGCGACCCGGGCGATGAGCAGGCTGGGGATATTCGACGACGTCCGCGAGGTGTCCGTGTTCCCGCGAGCCGGGGTGCTGATGGACGCGGTCACCGGGGAACGTCTCACCGCCCTCGACACCGGCCCGTCGTACGTGGAGCGCTACGGCCACCCTTACCTCGTGATGCACCGCAGCGACCTGCTCGACATCCTGCTCAAGCACTGCACCGGGACCGGCCTGGTGACGCTGGAGAACGACAAAACCGTGGTGCACGCCGAGGTCCACGCCGGCGGCGCTACCGTCGGATGCGCCGACGGCACAACCTACACCTGCGACGCGCTCATCGCCGCCGACGGCCTGCACTCCCGGCTGCGCCGGATGATCCGGGACGACAAACCCGTGTGCAGCGGGTACGCCGCCTGCCGGGGCACTGTCCCGATCGGGCAGGTCGCCGACGTCGACGCCGACGACGTGGTGATCTGGATCGGACCGGGCATGCACCTCGTGCAGTACCCCGTCCGGCGCGGCGAGCTGTACAACCAGGTCGCCGTGTTCCACAGCCCGCGACTGTCCGCCGGCGGCTCGGAATGGGGCGGCCCCGGCGAGCTCGACGCCGCCTTCGCGCAGGCATGTGCCCCGGTGCGGAGGTCCGTCTCCCTGGTCAACCGTGACCGGCATTGGCCGATGTTCGACCGTGAGCCCCTCGATCGGTTCGTCCACGAGCGGCTGGCGCTCATGGGCGACGCCGCGCACCCGATGCTCCAGTACCTCGGCCAGGGAGCTTGCCAGGCGCTCGAGGACGCGGTCGAGCTGGCCCGGCAGCTCGACCGGCACGACGTCGACACCGCGTTCGCCGGCTACGAGCGGCGCAGGCTGCCCCGCGCGACCCGCTGCCAGCGCACGGCCCGGCCGTGGGGCGAGATCTGGCACACCGCGGACCCCCTGACCCGGGCCGTGCGCAACCGCATGTTCCAGCTCCGAGCACCCAATGACTACACCGACGTCGACTGGCTCTACGCCGACCCGGAAGGACGAGCATGAAGCTACTCAGCTTTGTCACCAGCGAAGGTACGCCCGGAGTGGGTGCGCTCACCCAGGCCGGGATCGCCGACTTGAGCACACTCGTGCCCGGCCGGAACGGGCTCAGTCCGATGAGGACGCTCCTGGCCACGACCGATCACGCCGGGATCCTCGGTGCCGCCACGGACGCTCCGGTGCTCGAGCCGGAGTCGGTGACCCTGCTGCCGCCGGTACCCGACCCGAGCAAGATCGTCGCCGCGCCCGTGAACTACCTCGACCACAAGGAGGAGATGAGCCAGGCGGTCCACGTCAGCTCGCTCGGCGTGTTCCTCAAGGCGCCCTCGTCGCTCACCCCGCCGAGCGGGACGGTACGGCTGCCCTACCACGACCGGCGCTTCGATCAGGAAGGCGAGCTCGCGGTCGTCATCGGCCGCACCGCCTCACACGTGCCGGAGGACCGCGCCGCCGACCACATATCCGGGTACACCTGTCTGCTGGACATGACCATGCGCGGTGGTGAGGACCGCTCCACGCGCAAGTCGTTCGACACCTTCACCCCGATGGGGCCGTACCTCGTCACCCCGGATGAGGTGGGCCCTGTCGAGGATCTGGAGCTGCGCTGCTGGGTCAACGGCCGGCTCCGGCAGCGCGCGGCCCTGACGGATCTGATCTGGAACGTGCCGCGGCTGATCGCCTACATCTCCTCGGTCATGGAACTCCACCCCGGCGACGTCATCGCGACCGGAACCCCGGCCGGCGTCGGCGAGGTCCACGACGGCGACCACGTCACGGTCGAGATCACGCGCGTCGGGCGGCTCGAGGTCGGCGTGTCCAGTGCCGGCGCGATCAGCTCGCCCACGCTCGGGGCCGATCGCGGCCCGAAACCGCCCGCCGAGGTGACTCCGGTCCGCTGATGCCCGCCCTCGGCGCGCCCGGCGGCGATGCGGCCGAGACACGACGGCGACGACCTACACGATGGCGTCCGTCAGGTCGGCGGCCACGCGCAACGTGGAGCGCGACACCCGGTCGATCCACCCCTGGTCGGCCCTGGACCGAGGCCCGGTCACCACCACCGCCGCACGGGTGCGCCCCTGCCGGTCCTTGACCGCCACCGCGACGCCGCAGACGTCCTTTTCGTTCTCGCCGTCGTTGACGGCGTAACCGCGACGCCGCACCTGGTCCAGCTCTGCCCGGAGCGCACCCAGCGAGGTGATCGACCGCTCGGTGGGGGCACTCAGCGTCGCACCGGCGTAGCGCGCGGTCAGCTCGTCCTCCGTGAGCTGGGCGAGCATCGCCTTGCCCGCCGCGGTGGCGTGCGCGGGAAAAGTCCAGCCCACCCTGGCGCCGGTTTTCACGACCTGCGCGCTCTCGACACCCTCGACGTACAGCACCTCACTGCCCCGCAGGGTCGCCAGGTGGACGGTCTCACCCGTTTCGTCGCGAAGCCGCACGAGCGCCTGGTAAGCACGTGCGCGCACGTCCATGTTCTGGACCACGGCCAGCCCGATGTCCACCAACGCCGGCCCGGCCCGGTACCCGCGCGAGTGCTCGTCCTGCACCACGAAACGGTGATGACCGAGGGTGGTCAGCATCCGGTGCACGGTGGAGCGGGACAGCCCCATCTCCCTGCTCACCTGATTGACCCGGAGCAGCTCACGGTCCTCGAAGAGCCGGAGAAGCCGAAGCACGTTGTCGACAGCCCCGATGAGACCGGGAGGACGTGCAGCGGGTTCAGGATCCACGCAGAGCAGGCTATCGCGAGGATGACAACCCTTGAATACACCGTGGGATCGTCGCATAATACGGGCGACTGTTCCGCATCGTGACACCTCCGTTCACTCAGAACCGGGTCATCCGGAACTTCACCAGGTGACCGAACACGAAGACCGAGGACATGACCCACACTGCAGATCATCAGGGACCGGCTGATCCGGCGAGGCTGCGCGACGAAGTGGCAGCCGCCAGCCGGGCCCTCGCCGTCGCCGGGCTGACAGACATGGTTTGGGGACACGCCTCCGTGCGTGATCCCGCCGGCCGCGGGGTATGGATGAAGGCCTCCGGCTGGGGTTTCGAAGAGGTTGACGCCGAGCGGGTAGTCCTGGTCGCCCCGACCGGCGAGGTCCTCGACGGAGCGGGGAAACGGCACATCGAGTACCCGATCCACACCGAGATCATGGCGCTGCGCCCCGACGTCGGCTGCGTCGTCCACACGCACGCCCCGGCACTCGCGGCGTTCGCCTCTCTCGACGAACCGCTGCGGGCGGTCTCCCACGACGGGGTTCCGTTCGCGAAGCTGCCGCGGTTCACCCGGACCGGCGCTCTCATCGCCAGCGGGGATCTCGGCCGCGCGCTGGCCGACACGCTGGGCGATGCCAACGGCGCACTGATGCCGCACCACGGCGCCGTCACGGCGGGCCCGGACGCGCCCACCGCGGTGATGTACGCCGTCCTGCTCGAACGAGCGTGCCGCACCCAGCTCATGGCCATGGCGGCCGGCGGTCCACGGACCTGGTCGGACGAGGCCGAGGTCGCGTTCAAGAACGAGCAGATCTGGAACCCCGGCCAGCTCAGTGCCGGCTACGACTACCTCGTCCGGACAGCACCGGGCGACAGGATCGCACCGAGAGGAACAACCCTGTGAAGATCGTCGAAATGGACCCGTCCACCACGTTCCGCCAACAGCTCGCGAGCGCCGATTCCCACCCGGTCGTCCTGATCAACCGGTTCTCCGTCCCACCCGAGTTCGAACCCGATTTTCTGGAGCTGTGGCAGAAAGACGCCGCGTTCATGCTCGACCACGGTTGCCTCGGGGCGCAGATGCACAAGGGAACCGAAGGCAGCACCAGCTTCGTGAACATCGCCCTCTGGGAGAACGCCCAGGCCATCGCGAAAGCGTTCGCCTCGGAGGAGTTCCAGAGCCTCATCGCGCGCTACCCCGACACGTGCACGATCTCGCCGCACCTGTTCACCCGCATCGCCGTGCCCGGCGTCTGCGTCGCCTGACCGGGTTCGAGCACCACGTCACGTCAGCTTCCGAGCGGTCCGCGCCCGAGTCGCCCCCGGGCGCGGACCGCTCGTGCCCGGCAGGGGATCACCGGCGCGCAGGCTCCGGCCGGTGATCCCCTGCATCGTCTCGCCGGACCGGGCACCCGCCTGTCACGACCTGATGTCCGCGTTCTTGCTCTCCCGGGCGAACAGCACGATCACCAGGCCGCTCACCACGCACAGGCCGGCCAGGAAGAACATGATCCCCACGACCGACCCGCCTCCGGCGACGGCCAGCGACGACACGATCAGCGGCGTGGTCCCGGCGCCGAGCACGCTGGCGGTCTGGTACCCGAGCGACACCCCGGTGTACCGGACGCGCGCCGGGAACTGTTCGCTGATGAACGCGGCCACCGGCCCGAACGCCACGCTCTGGCACAGCGCCAGCGCCAGCACGAGACCGGCCAGGACGAGGAAGAAGCGGCCGGAGGCGAGCAGCGCGAACACCGGGTGGACCAGGACGATCATCGCCACCAGCCCGGCGAGCATGACCGGCCGCCGGCCGTGACGGTCCGACAGCCAAGCCGCACCCAGGATCCCGGCGATGGCCAGCGCCTGGGAGATCGCGAACGCGAGCAGCGCTTCCGACCTCGACAATCCGTGTGCCACGGAATAGGTGATGCCATAGGTGGCGAACACGGCCTGGATCGCGAACCCGGCGAGGCACGTCAGGCAGACCACGATGACGGCACGGGGCCGGCGCAGGACTTCAACCAAGGGAAAACGGCGGCCTGGGGCCTGGCTCCGCGACGCCGCCTCGAATGCCGGGCTTTCGGCGACCTTCGCCCGCACGAACAGCCCGACCGCGAGCAGCAAGGCCGAGCACAGGAACGGAATCCGCCACCCCCACGCGAGGAAGTCGTCCTTGGGCAGCAGCCCGGCGAGCGCGAGCGCGACAGCTCCCAGCACCGTTCCCGTGGGGGCACCGGCCATGGTGAACGAGGCAGCCATACCGCGGCGATCTCCGCGGGCGTGCTCGGCCGACAGCAGCGCCGCGCCGCCCCACTCCCCGCCGATGGCGACCCCCTGAACCACCCGCAGCAGCACGAGCAGGAGCGGCCCCCACACGGGGATCGCGGGCACCACACCGATGAGGGTGGAGGCCACTCCCATCGCGGTCATCGAGACGACGAGCATCCTCTTGCGGCCGAGAAGATCCCCGAAGTGCCCGAACACCAAGCCGCCGAGCGGGCGGGCGACGAACCCGGCCGCCAGGGTGCCGTACGAAGCGACCGTCGCGACGAGCGGGTCCAGCCCGGCGAAGAACACCGGTCCGAACACCACGGAGGAGGCTGTCGCGTAGAGGGCGAAGTCGTAGTACTCGATCGTGCTGCCGAGATAACTCGACAACACGGCTCGTCGTTCACGAGCGATGTCTTCGTGAACCCGCTGGTTCGTGGTCTCGTCCGCAAGCGCCATTGCCGCAGACTCCTTTCCGGTGGGCAGGGTGGGGCACGGGGACGGCACGGTGACGCCGTCCCCGGAAATCCGTGGAGGTCAGTGCGATGCCGGCCCGGCGCGGTGCGACAGGCGGGTGGTCGTGTTGTGTTCGGCGATGACGTCGAGTGCTTTCACGTCGCCGGCGGCGATGGCGTCGACCAGCGCCACGTGCAGTTCGTAGCGTTCCTGGATGAACTCCGGCAGCGGTTGCTCACCGGTGGGCAGCACCGAGAGCAGGTGCGACTCGACCATCTCGAGCAGGCTGAGGTAGAGCGGGCGCAGGATCGGGCTGGGACTGACCTCGGCGATGCGAGCGTGGAGTGCCCAGTTGGCGCGGATGAAGGCGGTCCCGTCGCAATCGTCGGCCGCGGTCTTCATCTTCCGGAGCTCGGCGCGCATCGCGGCGATGTCTTGCGCCGAGGCGTACTTGAGGGCGTCCTCGACGAGCAGCGGGTCGAGCGCGTCGCGCAGACGGATGGCGTCGGCCACCGACGCGGCGTCGTGATCGACAGCCAGCATCGAGTTGCCGAGCCGGACCAGAGGCGACTGCTGGTCGGCGAACAGTCCCCCGCCTGGCCCGGACTTCACCCGCACGAGCCCGCGCTGCTGGACGAGCCGCAGTGCCTCGTTGAAGGTGCCGACGGACACGCCGCAATGCGCCCGGATCTCCTCCTTGGTGCCCAGGCGGTCCCCCGGCTCCAGACCGGCCACCAGGGCGGCGATCTCCTCCGCGGCGCGTTCCGGACGGGTCAGGTTGCGCCAACGGCGGGGTTCCCAGTCCTCCCTGCGCAGGGCAGGGATATCCGAGGTCATCGCAGGCAAACCCCTTCGACCACGTTGCAGCCAAATCCAACATGGCGAATTCTGCCAGACCGGTTGACAGATGAACAGCCCTCCTCCCAGACTGGCCATCAGAATTCAGCATGGTGGATTTGCCAACGGAGGCAATCGTGCTCGATCAGCACTTCCGCGATCTCATGGCGGGGGTCTGCGCCCCGGTCACCGTGGTCACGACTTCCGACGACGACGGCCCGCACGGTGCGACGGTGAGCTCGCTGGCCTCGGTCTCACTGCGACCGGCGCTGCTGTCGATCGCCCTCGACCGGCGATCGGCCCTGCTGTCCCGGATCCTGGAGACGCGGCGGTTCGGCGTCAACGTGCTCAGCTCCGCACAGGAGGACACGGCCGCGGCGTTCGCGCGCCGCGGCCTGGACAGGTTCGCCGGCGTCGGGTGGTCCAGCTCCGGCGGCCTGCCCCGCCTCGACGGTGCCGCGGGCTGGGCGGCGTGTGACCTTTCGCAGACCGTCGAAGCCGGGGATCACCTCCTCCTGATCGGCCTCGTCACCCACGCCTCGTCCGTCCAGGTCGCTCCGCTCGTGTACGGCCACCGCACCTTCGGCACCCATTCCCGGTTCAGCAGCCGGCCCCGGCGGCCCATCGCCGATCACATCGCCGCACTGTCCAGCTGAACAGCATCCACCGGTAACACCCAGGAGAACCGCATGACAGCCCAGACCACTTCGCCGGTTGTGACCGTTCCCAGCGCCTCGGAACTCGTGGCCCGCGCACGCGACCTCAAACCGTTGCTGAGCAAGAACGCTGCCGCCGGGGAAGCCGACCGCAGGGTCGTCGAGGAGAGCATCCAGGCCATGACCGACGCCGGTCTCTTCAAGCTCGCCACCCCCAAGCGCTACGGCGGGTACGAGACCTCGATGCGCACCATGCTGGACGTTTCGGCCGCCGTCGCCGAGGCCGATGGCGGCACCTCGTGGGTGCTGACGCTGACCAACGTCTGCGCCTGGCTGACGAGCCTGTTCCCGGTTCAGGCCCAGGACGACGTGTTCGGCGACGACCCGGACGCGAAGGTGTCGGGTGTGCTCACCCCCACCGCCGAGACGGTCAAGGTCGACGGCGGCTGGCGGGTGACCGGGAAGTGGTACTACAACTCCGGCTCATGGCACGCGACCTGGGCGGTTCTGGGCGTTCCGCTGGCCGACGAGTCGGGCGAGGTCGTGGACCAGGCCCTGGTCCTGATCCCGCGGGCGGACATGGACCTGGAGGACACGTGGTTCGTCGCCGGCATGCGGTCCAGCGGCAGCAACTGCCTGGTCGCCGAAGACGTGTTCGTGCCCGAACACCGGGTGATGCGCGTGCCTCAGGCGATCGCCGGCGACTACCCGACCGAACGCCAGGACAGCGAACCGCTCTACCGGTCCCCGTTCGTACCGGTCCTGGCGCTCGTGCTGGTCGGGCCGCAGCTGGGCATGGGCCGCGCCGCGCTCGACCTCGTGACCAGCAAGGCGGCGAAGAAGCCGATCTCCTACACGTTCTTCACCGCACAGCGGGACTCGACCGCGTTCCAGCTGCAGATCGCCGAAGCGGCGCGGCTCATCGACACCGCTCACCTGCACGCCTACCGGGCCGCCGACGACATCGACGAGGCCGCCACCCGCGGTGTCTACCCGGACTTCCTCACCCGCGCCCGGGTGCGCTCGGACACCGGGCACGTGGCCGAGTGCATCACGCGCGCCATCGACATCCTGCTGTCCGCCCACGGCGCCGGATCCTTCGCCGAGGTGAACCCGTTGCAGCGCATCTGGCGCGACTCGGCGACGGCCGCGCGGCACGCCGTCGTGAGCCCGGCCGTGAGCTACGAGGTGTACGGCAAGGCGCTGCTCGGCGTCGACGAGTCCATCACCCCACTGGTGTGAGGGCGAGATGTTCCACCACGTGGTCACCTTCACCTTCAGACCCGGCGTCACCCGCGCGGACGCCTTCGCCCTCGCCGAGGAGCTCCGTGAAGTCGCGGAGACCCTCCCCGGCCTCCGCTCGTACGCCTGTGGTTCCGACCTCGGCTGGCGCGAGGGAAACGCGGACTTCGCGGTCGCCGCGATCTTCGACTCCGAGAACGCGTTGCTGAACTACCTGAACCACCCGGAACACAAGGACATCATCGCCCGTCACGTCCCCGTCATGGTCGCCGACAGGCACGGCGTCCAGTTCGCAGACGGCGGGCGCACCATCGAATCGACAGAGGAGCGTACATGAGGCTGGCCAATGTGGACGGACGCGCTGTCCTGCTCACCGCCGACGACCGCGGTGTGGACATCGAATCCGCCAGCGGCGGCAAGTTCGGCCCCGGCCTGCCCGCGGTCTACGAGGACTGGAAGGGGTTCCGCTCCTGGGCCGAGTCGGCCGACACGACCGGCGCGACCGCCTTCAGCCGCGCTCAGCTCGGATCCCCGTCACCGGCGCCCCGGCAGATCGTCGCGGTGGGGCTCAACTACCGCGAGCACGCCGCCGAGTCCGGGTTCGCGGTTCCGGACCGGCTGCCGCCGGTGTTCACCAAGTTCGACAGCAGCCTCAGCGGACCGGACACCCGGGTGGTGCTGCCGCCGGGTGGTAACACGGACTGGGAGGTCGAGCTCGTGGTGGTGATAGGCGCACGAGCGGCGGGCATCGACGCGAGCGAGGCCTGGGACTACGTCGCGGGCCTCACCGTCGGGCAGGATCTGTCCGAGCGGATCACCCAGCTGGCCGGCCCGGCGCCGCAGTTCAGCCTCGGCAAGTCCTTTCCCGGCTTCGCTCCGGTCGGCCCGTGGCTGGTCACCCCGGACTCGATGCCCGACAAGGACGACCTCGAACTGGGCTGCGCGCTCGACGGCGAGGTCGTGCAGCAGGGCCGGACCAGGGACCTGATCTTCCCGGTCGCGGAACTGCTGTCGAAGCTGTCGGAGACGATCGTCTTGTACCCGGGGGACCTGATCTTCACCGGCACCCCCGCCGGCGTCGGCCAGGGCCGGCAGCCGCAGCGGTTCATCAAGCCCGGCGAGACGTTGCGGAGCTGGATCGAGGGCATCGGCGAGCTCAACCAAACCTTCACCGACTCCCCGGAGGCATGAGCCATGGGCCTGCACAGACTGACCAGCGTCACCATCGGTGTGCCCGACGTCGACGCCACCGCGGCCTACTACACCGAGTTCGGGCTCGACCACCGCGGCGACGGGGTGTTCGCCACCCGGGACGGCGGCGAGCAGCTGCGCCTCGTGCGCACCCCGTACCGGCGCCTGGTCGAGCTCGGCGTCGGAGTCGACGACACCGACGACATCACCCGGATCGCCCTGCGACTCGAGCGCCTGGGGGTGCCACGGGACTTCGACAGCAACGTCCTGCGCGCCACGGAACCGGTGACCGGGGCTGTGGTCCGTGTCGAGGTCGCGCCCCGCATCGTTCAGGAGCCGGTGCCGGCAACCCGCTACAACGGCCCTGGCCGCCTGGAGCGCACCGGAGCCCGCGCCCCCGGCGTGCTGCGCACGACGCCGGTTCAGCCCAAGAAGCTCGGCCACGCGGTGCTCGGCACGACGAACCTGCAAGCGACCATGGGTTTCTTCACCGAGGGCATCGGGTTCAAGGTCAGCGACTACATCAGCGACAAGGGCGCGTTCATGCGCTGCTCCGTCGATCACCACAACGTCCTGGCGATGGCCGCGCCGGTGAACTTCCTGCACCACACGAGCTGGCAGGTCGACGACATCGACGACGTCGGCCGGGGAGCCTGCGCCATGCTCGAAGGGCATCCCGAGCGGCACGTGTGGGGGCTCGGCCGCCACCACGCGGGGTCGAACTTCTTCTGGTACCTCAAGGACCCGGCAGGCAACTTCTCCGAGTACTACTCCGACATGGACTGCATTCCCGAGGACGAGATCTGGAAGCCGGAGGTCTGGGAAGGCGCGCAGGGTCTGTTCAACTGGGGTCCCCCGCCGCCGCCGTCGTTCCTCCAGCCGGAGGACCTGGCCGAGCTGATGACCGGCCAGCATGCTCCCGGCTGACGCCACGACGCCCGGCACCGGCGACGACCTGTGCGGTGTTCCCAGCGAGCTGCTGGAAGCGTTGCAGGAGGTCGTCGCCGGACGCCCGGGCACCGAGCCCGCGGATCCCACCGCGGACCGGCCGACGACACACCGCGGTGCTCCGGCGTGAGGTGACGACGATGCCCATCGAGCCGTTCAGGCCGCCGAGTCAGGCGACTCGGCGGCCTGAACGTGCTCAGGACCGTCCTCCAGGCGCCGGCACAACTCGTCCAGAACCCGCGCGGCCGTCTCGAGGTCCGCCAGGGGGATGCTCTCGCCGAGCCGGTTCGCCCAGGCCACCCGCTTGCGGTCGACTGTCTCGTAAGCGGTCGCCCCCGCATCGGTGCGCCGGACGAGCGGTGAACGGCGATGATCCTCGTTGGGCGCGAACTCGACCAGGCCCCGCCGGGCCAGGCGCCGGACCGAGGCGTGCACGCTCTGCCGGGACAGTCCCATGCGCCGGGCGATCTGCGCGACGGTGAGCGGGCGGTCGGCCAGCGAGATCGCGCCCAGCACCTGCCACAACGCGGCGGTCAGCTCCTGCTCCGCCGTGAGCCGGTCACCGGTGGCCAGGAAGTCGCCGTTGGCCCGGAACGTGGTCAGCACCAGCCGGGTGACCGCGTCCCCGGCTGCCGTCAAGTCTTCATCACCCACCACGACATCCTCACACAGCCGTCCACCGCGGACCAGTTGTCAGCTAGTTGACATGTGAGTCTCAAGACAATAATCGGGTCACTGCGATCCGCAGACACCAATCCTGGAGACGACGATGTCCACCACCAGTTCAGCCGCGGCCGGCTCCGCGGCACCCCCGCGGATTCCGCCGCCCACCGGCCGTCGCGAGCCGCTCAAAGCGAACGTCTTCGAACGCATGGCAGGCGCCTCCTGCCAGCTGCAGGCCCTGTTCCCGTACCACGACGCGGGCGCGATCGTGCCGTGCGGCGCGATCTTCACCGGGGACCCGGACGACGGCGAGTTCGGCCACTTCTTCCACTGGAACACCGTCGAGGAGCTCACCGTCGTCTTCGGCGCCAGCGGAGCGATGCTGCAGACCGGGCAGATCTTCGCCAACCAGGCGCTGCACGGCGTGAACTCGTTCCTGCGCGACCCGAAGGACCCGGACTCCTACGCGGTCATGTCGATCACCCAGCGCCAGTCCGATGAGGACAAGCAGCGCGAGGCGATCATCTTCCGCTGCCAGGAATGCCACGAGCAGCTCCTGCGCTTCGAGTACGACTCGACGCCGCAGGGCGTCGAGGGGCACAAGCCCGAACAGTGGGGCGGGAGCCACGACGACGAGTACCCGGTGTTCAGCACGATCTGGGGCAGCGTCGAGGCGGCGGCCCAGATGGACGACGACGCCGTGCGGACCTGCTCGAAGTGCGGTCACGTCAACGACACGTTCCCCGAACACAAGTGGGGCTGGTCGCGGTGGGTCGAGCAGACCCGCACCGCCAACCGCTCCAAGGAAGCGCTGCGCACGGCGATCCGCGCGCTCGGCGAGAAGAAGGCGGTGCGGTGATGGCCAGGCGCCGGATGCTGAACGGGCTCAAGGCCGCGCAGGACCTCGGCGACTACGCCGACACCCCGGTACTGCCGGCCACTTTGGACCCGCAGGCCCACCTCTCGCGCAACACGGTCGCACAACCGTTCTGGCTGCTCTGCGGCAAGGACACGGTGATCGCGCAGCTGTCCGGATCCGCCGTCGTGCACCTCAAGGACTCGTCGGTCAAGTGGTTCACCCTGGAACTCGGCGATCACGTCTACATCCCCGCGGGCACTCCGCACCGGATCCTCCCCACCGAGGAGGGCGTGCAGATCCGCTACAAAGCGCGCAACCCCGGTCTGGAGGGGGTGGCGTGGTACTGCCCTGGCTGCGACGGCGAGGTGCACCGGGTCGAGTGGGACACCGCCGACACCATCTCCCAGCAGGCGTACTACGACGCTTGTGCCGAGTTCAACGACAACGAAGCACTGCGCACCTGCTCGGCCTGCGGCACCCGGCACCCGCTGATCGACATGGCTCCCTTCGCGGGCTGGCCGGAGGTCGCCCGGCAACTCCGCGACGAACTCGCCTCGGCCTGAACCGCCGCGGCCAACCTCATCCGCAGACCACTCGACGAAGAGAGCTGACACCATGGCCACCTTCCTCACCCTCCACCAGGCGCCCGGGCTCTCGGCCGACGAGATCGCCGGCTACGGGCCCGAGGTCGCCCAGGGCGTGCATGCCCGCTTCCGCAACCTGTTCGTCAACCTGCGCTCGGGATTCATCGTCACCATCTACGAGGCCGACAGCCGGGACGCGGTGGAGCAGGAGTTCGAGCGGATCGGTTTCCCGTTCGACGACATCCACGAGATCGACTACACCCTGGACGAGGCCCAGCTCGCCGCGATGACCTCCGGGGCCACCTCGTGACCGAGCACGCCACCCCGCCCGAGCCGTTCATCGACCGGGAGATCTCCCTGATCTTCCAGGGCGACTGGGGCCAGGCGAACCTGCACCGCATCTGCGGCTGGTTGTGCCAGGAGATCGGTGACCGATCGGCGCCGGGATCCCGGTTCGGGATCTGGTCGGGGCGCGGCGGCACCGACGCCGTCCGGGCCGTGCTCGCGCAGGACGTCGACGCGGCGCTCCTGACCCCCACCGCGGCGGCCGCAGGTATCACGGCCGGAGCCGGTCCCCTCGCCGTGCCCGGCGCCGACCGGCTCCGCGCCCTGGGCACGCTCCCCCAGCGCGATCGCCTGGTGACGTGCGTCGACGCCGCGCTCGGCGTCTCGCACACGGGTGAGCTGGCGGAGTTGCTGCCGTCGCTGCGCATCGCGACCAGCCCCGACGACGGGGTCAACCTGATCGGGGCCGCCGCGCACCGGTTGCTCGGCGCGCACGGCATCACACCGGAACGCCTCGAGCAGGCGGGTGGGTCGATGCTCTACGCGGAACGGCCGTTCCCGGCGATCGCCGCGTTCCGCGACGGCGGAGCCAACGTCCTCATCCACGAGGCGATCATGACCCCCGCCTGGCAACGGGTGGCCGAGCACAGGCCGGTCACCTACCTCGACGTCGATCCCGCGGTGGTCGCGGCGTTCGCCGACTGGCACTGGCCCACCGCCACCGTGCCCGCCGGCTATCTGCCCGGTCTGGATCACGACCTGGAGGCGCTGGAGTTCTCCGACTTCCTGCTCGTGTGCCGGGCGGACCTTCCCGACGACATCGCCTCGATGATCGCCTGGTGCCTGGTGGCGACCCGGGAGGCGCTGGAAGTCCAGTACCGCCACTTGCCCCCGGACCGCAGCCCGGTCAGCTACCCGCTCGACCCGAAGGCGATCGCGAGCACGCCCGTTCCGCTGCACCCCGCCGCCGAAGCCACCTACGCGGCGCTCGGCGACGGCGCATCAGCCGCCGGCGCCCTGATGTGGGCCTGAGCGCCCGAAGAAGGAGAACACCGACATGACCACCTCCGAACCCCTGGGCGACTGGCTGGAGCTGTCCACCAGCGACGGTCCGATGCGCGTCTACCGCGTGCGCCCGGAGCACCCCGTCACCCCGCCCGCCGCGGTCCTGGTCCTGCAGGAGGCGTTCGGCGTCAACGACCACATCCAGGACGTCACGCGCCGCGTCGCCGCGGAAGGCTACCTCGCACTGGCACCGGAACTGTTCCACCGCACCGGTGGCGGCACGGTCGACTACGCCGACCGCGAGAAGGCGATGGCGCTGATCGACGCGATCACGCCGGACCAGATCGACACCGACGTCGTCGCCGTGCTGGAACACCTCGACGAAAAGGAGAACATCCCGGTCCAGCGCACCGCCGTCCTCGGCTTCTGCTTCGGCGGCCGGGCGGCGTTCACCGCGGCGACCACCACGCTGGGACTCGGCGCCACCGTCGCCTTCTACGGCCCCGGCGTGGTCACCGGGCCGCACGCGGTGCTCGATCGCATCGACAACATCACCGGACCCGTGCTCATGATCGTCGGGGACCAGGACCCCACCATCCCGGTCGACCACCGCGAGGCGATCTCCAGCGCTGCCCGGCGCACCGGGGTGGACCTGCGGATGGCGGTGTTCCCCGGCGCGGGGCACGCCTTCCACTGCGACGCTCGCCCCGCGATGTACCACGAGGCCGCGGCGCGGCAGGCGTGGCAGCAGGCCACGTCGCTCCTCGCCGACGTTTTCGGGACCCCGGGGCGATGAGCACCGCCGATCTCGACGCCGATGTCCTGATCGTCGGTGCGGGCCCGAGTGGCCTGTTCGCCTCGTACTACGCGGGCCTGCGGGAGCTGTCCGTGGTGCTGCTCGACTCGCTGCCCGAACCGGGTGGCCAGTTGATGGCCCTGTACCCGCAGAAGCCGGTGTACGACGTCGCCGGCCTGCCGGAGGTGACCGGCGCCGCACTGACGGAGGCGCTGGTCACCCAGGCCGAGGTCGCGGCTCCCACCTGGGTGCTCGGCGAACAGGCCACCACCTTGGATCGGAACCCGGCCGGCGGGGAACGCCGGTTCACCGTCACAACCAGCAGTGGGCGGAGAGTCCACGCCGACGGGGTTGTCGTCGCCGCCGGGATCGGCAGCTTCCGGCCCCGTCGCCTCGACGCGGCAGAGCCGCATCTCGGTCGCGGGGTCAGCTACTCCCTCGGCGACCTGACCGACTACCACGCCCGGGACGTCGTGATCGTCGGCGGCGGCGACAGCGCCGTGGACTGGTCGTTGATGGTGGCGCCGGTCGCCCGCTCGCTGACCGTGGTGCACCGGCGCCGCACCCTCCGCGCTCACGCGCGGTCGGTCAGCCGGCTGCAGCAGACCGACGCCCGCATCATCCTCGATGCCGACGTGGTCGCCACACACGGCGACGGCCGGCTCGAGGCGGTCACCGTGCGCGGACGGGACGGCGACGAGCAGCAGCTCCCCACCGACGCCCTGATCGCCGCCCTGGGCCACACCGCCGATCTCGGTCCCCTCGCCTCGTGGGGCTTCGAGCTGACAGGCCGCCAGATCGTGGTCGACGAGCGGATGTCCACCACCGTTCCCGGCGTCTACGCGATCGGCGACGTGACCGCGCACCCCGGCAAGGTGCGCATCATGGCCGTCGGCTTCGGTGAAGCCGCGACCGCGATCAACAACCTGGCAGCGGCACTGCGCCCTGGTGAGGCAGTGTTCCCCGGCCACTCCACCGAACTGATGGACGCGGCGCGAATCGCGTGACGCGCTGTGGAAAGGAAGACCACCCATGCCATACGTGATCGGCGCGCCATGCGTCGACGAACTGGACGGGTCGTGCGTCGACGCCTGCCCCGTGGACTGCATCTACGAGGGCGCCCGCAAGCGCTACATCAACCCCCTGGAATGCATCGAGTGCGGGAACTGCCTGCCGGCCTGCCCGGTCGACGCCATCACGAAGGGACCGCCGCCCGACGCTCCCGAATGGGCCGAGGACAATGCCCGGTTCTTCGCCGAGCCACTGCCCGGCAGGACCGAGCCCCTCGACTCACCAGGCGGCGCCTCGCTGCTCGGCCCGCTCGGGGTCGACACCGAGCTGGCCGCGAGCACGGGCAAGGACCAGACCGGGTGAGCTTCTCCCCCACCGCCCCGGTCGACGTTACTGTCCTGCCTCAGCGCGGCCCAGCAGCGTGAAACCACAGCTCGACTGCGCGCGTGTTCGAGCACGTGCATGACCAGCCAACGCAGAATCCTCGTATACCCGCCTGCGGGCAACGCAGCTCGCCCGTGCCCCACGTCGCAAGGCGCGCAGCCCACCCACCTGCGTCTCCAGGCGACGAGCCGGAACCCGCTCGGCCGACGTGGACTGGCGCTCAGTGCGGCGACGGGGCGGACGGGGCGGTCCCGCCTGGCGGGCCACCAGACCGTCGCACCCACGCTCCTTTTTGTACAGTCCGGCACCCGGACCGAGCGGCACGACCCGCCGGCGCACCAGTGGTCGGCGAACGGCCAGCGGGAGGCCGCCGTCGCCCGGGAAGTCGGCGCCGGTGATGTAGGACGAGGCGTCGGAGGCGAGGAAGAGCATCATCTCCGCGATCTCCCTGGGCTCGGCCGAACCGCTTGAGCGGGATGCGGTCGGCCAGCCGAACCTGCCGCTCACTCCCGGGTGAATAGTGTCGCGCAGCCGGACCGCGGCGAAGTCCATCCGCCACTGCGTCAGGTAAGCCCCGGGACTCTGCCCGATCGCAGCCGGAAACCTGCGAGCGAGCGTCGCGCGGGACACCGAGATCGCCGACGCCAGGGTGGTCGCGGTCCACGGCCGGGACGGCTCACGATGGATAACGTTCCAGCGCCTCCCCGACGACCGGATCGGCCAGCATGCCGAGCCACGTCCCGCGCTGCTCGGCGGGCCAGGTCGCCAGCCAGGCCCGCAGCACCTGGATCAGCATGACGTCGGCGAGGCTGTTCAGCACGGCGGCCGTCGCCGGCTGTGGGTGGGCGAGTTCGCGGCCGAGCAGGCGCACCGCATCGTCGAAACACGCCGCGCCGGCATCGGCGCGCACGTGGACCAGCGGAGGAAGCGCCCGGAGCACCTGGGTGCGCACCGCCGGGTCGTGGTCGTAGTGAATGGTCACGATCGGGTCCGCGCCGGCGCCGACCCGATCGTGACCGTCTCGCCGGACTCGCGGGCACGCGCTGCGCCCGCCGCGTCGCAGGCGCACTCGTCACCGGAGCCAACCGGGACCTCGGCACGCATTTCGCCCGGGAACTGCTGGAGCGGGGAGCGGTCAAGGTCCACGCCACGGCACGACGGCCGGAGATGGTCGATCTTCCGGGCGTCGAGGTGCTGCCGCTGGACGTCACCGACCCCGCGTCGGTCGCGGCGGCCGCCGCCGTGGCCGGGGACGTCACCCTGCTGGTCAACAACGCCGGAATCTCCTGCGGAGTCAACCTCGTCGACGGGGATCTTCTACGGCACCCTGGCGATGATCCGGGCCTTCGCGCCTGTGCTGGGCAGCAACGGCGGCGGCGCGATCCTCAACGTGCTGTCGAACCTGTCGTGGCTGAGCTACGACGGAAACAACGCCTACGCCGTCGCCGAGTCCGCGGAGTGGAGCCTGACGAACGGCGTCCGGCTCGAGCCGGCCGGTCAGGGCACGCTCGTCAGAGGCGTGGTCTTCGGCCCCACCGCGACCGAGACCATGCGCACGTACGCGAGCGACGCGGTGATGCACGATCCGGTGGACATCGTCCGGACGCGCTCGACGGGATCGAGGCCGGCACGACCGAGATCATCGCCGATCGGTTCGGCGCGGAGGCGAAGGCCGCGCCGTCCGGGCCGCCCCGGGGATTCGTCCTGGAGACGGTTCCCCGCGGATAGCAGGCGCGCAGGCCGACGTGTTCCGGTCGGCCTGCCCGGCCACCATCACGCAAGCCCACCGTCGCGGTAGAGGCCCTCGATCACGCCCGAATACCTGTCATCGATCACTCGGCGGCGCAGCTTCATCGTGGGTGTGAGCTCGTGGCCGGGCAGCCACTCGGCGTCCAGGACGGCGAACTTCTTGATCTGCTCGACGCGAGCGAGACCCGCGTTCGCGGCGTCGATCTGTGCCTGGACGGCAGCTGACACCGCCGCGTCGGTGTCGCCGGGGCCGAACGCCGCACGATTCGGCACGACCAGGCACACGTTGTAGGGGCGCCGATCTCCGATGACGCACACCTGGCTGATCGCACGACCAGCGGCGAGCACTGCCATCTCGATGTTGGCCGGAGACATGTTCTTGCCGGCCGCGTTGATGATGAGCTCCTTCTTGCGGTCGACGATCCACACGAATCCGTCGCCGTCGATCCGGGCGACGTCACCTGTGTGGAACCAGCCGTTCGCGTCGATCGCTTCCGCCGTCTTCTCGGGCAGGCCACGGTAGCGGCGCATGACTTGAGCGCTTCGAACGAGAAGCTCACCGTCGTCGGCGAGCGCGAGTTCGACGCCGCTCAACGGCTTGCCGACGCTTCCCGGCCGCCGGCTGGCCGGCGTGCTGATCGTGACCAGACAGGACAGCTCCGACATCCCCAGCACCTCGCAGAGCGGAAGACCGAGGGCGTCGAAGAACTCCACGACACTCGGCGGTGTGGGCGCAGCGCCGGTGTTGACCCAAGTGGCAGCGTCCAGTCCGAGGCGTTCGCGGACGTGGGCGGCGAGCGCCGGGTTCTCGAGTACGTCGGAGACGAGGTCGCCTTCGTATTCCTCCTCTGCGCGGACCTTGAGCTTCTCCCAGATCCGGGGAACTGCGCCGAAGATCGTCGGACGGACCTCCGCGATCGCATCGAACAGCTGGGACGCATCGGCTACCGATGTCACCGTATTGCCGTAGGTCATGAAGGCCGAGTAGTGCGAAGCCCATCGGTCGGCCACGTGGGCCGCCGGCAGAAAGCTGATCTGGCGGCCACCGCCGCTCAGTGGCAGGGACGAATGCACTCCACGGAGCTCCTCGAGCATGCCCCGGTGCGTCAGTTCGACGCCCTTGGGCGGCCCCGTGGTTCCCGACGTGTAGATCAACGTCAGGAGATCGTCCGGTCCCACGCCTGCGGACGAGAAGTCGAAATCGGTCGTGTCCGCGGCAAGTTCCGGCGCGAGCCCGTCGATCACCAGCACCTGCTCCAGCGGAGTGCCCAGTCGCCGGGTTGCCTCCACCACGCCCGAGAAGGTTCGTTCCGTCACGAGGAGGCGTGCTCCGGAATCGACGAGGACGTGTCTCAGCTGCTCGGCCGGCGAAGTGTGGTAGAGGCTGAACGGCACGGCGCCCAGGAACATGACAGCGGCGTCGACGACGTGGAACTCCGGCCGGTTGCGCAACATGAGGGCCACGACATCACCGCGGCCGACACCTAGCTCCCGGAGACGGCTCGCCACTTCACCGATGCGGGCCAGCACCTGGCGGTATGTCCACTCGACCTTCGACTCGTGTGACCGGAGGGCCGGCTGCTCGGGTCGCGCGGAAGCGGTCGCGAGGAGGACCTCGCACAACGAGCTGGACTGCTCCAGCCGGGCGTCGGGTGAACTGTGCGACACGGACCTTCCTTCACGGGTCGACGTGCGTTCGCGCACGAGGTCAGTTCCCGCGCACCCGCTTCGCGAACCCCACGATGTCGGCGACCGCCGCCTTCGTGCTGGCACCGACGTAGTGGCGGAAGATGACCTCGGCACCGTGGACGATGCCCAGGTTCACCCGTGCCGACACCGCGACGCCGGCTCGCGCGAGCTTGCGGGCGAAGGCAATTCCCTCGTCGCGCAGTGGATCCAGCTCGTTGACCGAGATCACGAACGGCGGTAGACCGCGCAGATCCTCTTCGGTGGCGTAGTAGGGCCACGCGATGGGGTCTTCGGTGTGCTCGCCGTGCGGGTCGTAGGCACGGACGAGGAGAGCCATCATGCCTGTCTCGATGAAGTACCCGTCGTTCTCGACCAGCGAAGGCAGCTCGGCGAGTCGCCGTTCGCGGTCCCACCCGTAACCACCGCTGATGTACGGAACGCTGGCGTAGACGCCGTCGATGACGTCGATCCCCCGCCGCTTCGCGAGCAGTGCCGTGGCGATCGCCAGGTTTCCACCGCCCGACTCACCTTGGATGACGACCGACGAGAGGCCGAGCTCGCCCCTGTGCTCGTGGACCCACACCGCACCGGTGAGGCAGTCCTCGACCCCGGCGGGGAAGGGGTCGTGGGTCGCCGCGGTGCAGGCGTTGCGGAAATCGACCATCACGACGATCGCACCGGCGAGGGCGACGTCGGTGCACCAGCGGCGATGCACCGGATTGTCGGTGGTCAGGATCGTCATGCCGCCGCCGTGCGCGTAGACGACACCGGGCAACGGGCCGGCCACGCCACGCGGCCGGAAGATGTGCAGGGTGATCTCGTTGCCGTCCACACCGGTGATGCTTGCGGTGCTCACGTCGACGTCCTCGCTGTCGCCGGGCAGTGACAGGTCGATCGTCTCGTACAGCGCCTGGAACCCGTCGTGTGCGGCGCGGACGGCCGCCAGCACGGTCTCGAGGTCGTCGGACGAGGAGACGGGCGGGGGCGCTCCGGTGACCTCGAGTCCGACGGCAGCGAGGCCGGCGAGCATTGCCGGGGAAAAGCGCTCGTCGCTCACCGGCGAGCGGGCCTCGTCGCCGAGTCGGCCTGGCAATCCGGGGGCGGCAAGGAACGGGGTCGCAGTCATGCCCACCTCATCGTGGTCTCGGTCACATTGCGCATCACTGTAGGTCGAGACGTTACGTTTGGCAATAGGTAACAGGCGTCCCGGTTCAGGAGGTCGCGCGGCGGGCGTGGACACCGGCTCGCGAACTGGGAATACCAGGCGACAAGCCCGGGGTCGTCGACACTCGAAGAACTTCCGCAGTCGGGACAACGACGCACTCATCGCCGCTGCCCGACCGACATCCGCTCGGCCGCCCTCCTGACACTGCACTCGGCCATCAACGCCAGCAGCAGGTTGAGCAGTCATCACCACACCGCAATGGCGGTTCGCCAGGATCGCGACGCGTGCTGCTCTGCAACTACCGTGGGGGGTTGAACCAGGCGCCGGCCGAGGGATACTTCGACACGAAATCGAGTCGATCGAAGAGCCGCGAGAGCTGATCGGCTTCATCGTGCACGCCACCCGGGTCAAGTTCGAGCAGTGGTCAGACCTGATGCGGCAGGTCGTCGCCGCCGCGCCGCGATTGACCCCTCGGCCGGCCGAGACTCTCCTGACCTCGGCCGGCGACACCCGCGTTCACCGCAAAGAATGACTACGCGAGCAGCTCGTCGCGGTAGATGCTGAAACGGACCGTGCGCGCCGCGTCGACGAGGGCGGGCCGCAGCCGCTGCCACGCCTCGCCCCGGCCGCCGGTGAGGGTCAGCGCGGCGACCACGGCGCCGGCCTTGTCGGTGATCGCCGCGGACATCGACGAACGGCCCGTGATGTCGCGGTGCACCGCGATTCGCCCGTCCCGCACGGGATTGCCGTCGGGGCCGTCGAACGCGCTGAACAGCAATCCCGCCGAGGAAGCGTCCGCGCGGAGCCTGCTGCCCTCGTGCACGTCCGGCGTGCCGGGACCGGCGTGCGCGAGGCTGACGACGAGCGCTTCGTCCTGGTCGAGCACGCTGAGGTAGGCGGTCCTGCCGGTCGCCGCCGCCAGCTCGCGGATGTGGCGGGACGTGTCGCGCTGGATCCTGCGCACGCACGGGGCGGAGCTGCCGATCGCCCACACCCGGGTCGCGAGGCGGTAGCGGCCGTCGGCCTGCTGTTCCAGGCCACCCCACTCGGTCAGCTCCCGCACCATCCGCCACGCCGTCGCGACCGGAAGACCGGTGCGCTCGGCGATCTGGGTGACCTGCAGCGGCCCGGACGCCCGCTCCACCGCGTCCAGCACGGACAGCACGCGGGCCGCGACACTTCGAGGCGGCATCGCTTGCGCTCCTTCCCTTGCTCCGCGCGGAAACTAGCACGCGGTTCGACAGCGGCAGCCGTCGTCCCACTCCGTGAACGCTTTCCGGAGAGTGAAAACGCGAGCCCGGCCGCGATGATTCCGGCGCACATACTCGGCGCCGTGCTACGACGAACATCCCTCCTCCTGTGCGGGGCGGCAGTGCTCACCGCCTGCGGCACCGGCGGCGCCGAGAGCGGCCCGGCGGCCACGCTCAGGGCCGGCCTCGCCGCGCCGATCGGCTGCCTCGATCCACATCAGACCCCGCAGACCCCGAACCTCCAGGTGTCCCGCCAGTTCGTGGACTCGCTCACCGACCAGGACCCGCGGACCGGCGAGATCGTGCCGTGGCTGGCGGAGTCGTGGACGGTCGACGAGCGGGCCACCCGCTTCACGTTCACCTTGCGTGACGGCGTGACTTTCAGCGACGGCACCCCGCTGGACGCCGCCGCGGTCGTCGCCAACCTCGACGACGTGGCCGCGCTCGGTGCCCGGTCCCCGCTCGGCGCCACCTACCTCGCCGGGTACGCGGGCGCCACCGCGTCCGGCCCGCGCACCGTCGAGGTGCGCTTCGACACCCCGAGCGCGCAGTTCCTCCAGGCCACGTCCATGGTGACGCTCGGCATGCTCTCGCCGGAGACCTTGGCGGAGACCCCGGAGAAGCGGTGCGCGGGCACGCTCACCGGCTCCGGCCCGTTCGTGCTCGACGCGGTGGCGCTCAACGAGGAGGTGCGGCTCACCGCGCGCGAGGGCTACGCGTGGGCCAGCGACCTGGCCACGCACCAGGGCACACCGCGGGTGCGCACGCTGGTCTTCGCGATCGTCACCGATCCGAGCGCACGGCACGGCAGCCTCGTCTCCGGTCAGCTCGACGCCGACCTGCAGGTCCTCCAGCAGGACGAGCCGTCGTTCGGCGGCGACGACGTCCAGGGTCCCCGGCTGCTGACGGGCACCCGGCCCGGCGTCGTGTACACGTTGCTGCCCAACGAATCGCGGCCGGCGTTGCGTGATCCCGCGGTGCGCCGCGCGGTGGGTCTCGCGCTGGACCGCGCGGAGTTCGCGCCGCTGTTGTCGGCAGGCGAGCGCCCGGCGACCGACGTCCTCGCCTCGACCACGCCAGGCTACGCCGACCGGTCGCGGGACTTGGCGTTCGACCGGCGTGAGGCGGTCCGCCTGCTCGACGCGGCGGGGTTGCGACCTGGTGCGGACGGCGTGCGGGCGTCGTTCACGCTGGTGTACTCGGCGACCGAACGGTACGGCGCGGTCTACCAGCTCATGGCCCAGCAGCTGGCCGAGGTCGGGATCGAGCTGCGGGTGACGCCACTGGACGACGCCACCAACAGCGCACGCCAGAGCGCCGGCGACTACGACTTCGTGTCCTGGGCGGTCACCCGGGGCGACCCGGCGGTGCTGGCGAGCCTGTACCCGGTGGCGAGCGCGAACCCGTTGCGCCGCACGGCACCGGACGAGCTGGACGCCGCGATCGCGGCGATCGCCACCGTCCTCGCCCCCGGGGAGCGGACACGGGCCGTGGACACGGCGGCGAAGGCGATCCTCGCCGGCGGGCACGGCATCCCCTTGTTCGAGCAGGCTTCGTCGATCGGTCTGGCGCCCCGGGTGTCCGGGGTGCGGCTGGACGGTTCGGGACGGCCGATCTTCTCCGACGCGGAGGTGGGCGCATGACGTGGCACGAGTTCGGTGACGGGCGGGCGGTGACCGCCGCCTCGTTCGTCGCGGCGGCGCGGTCGCTGCTGGACGCGGCGGTCGACGCCGCCGGTGGCGGGGAGGAGACCAGGGCCGACTTCGTCGCCGGCCTCGCCGCCTGCCTGGCCACCTCCGGTCCCTACGCGACACTCCGTCTCGACGCGGGCCTCGTCGACCAGGGGGTGCGTGGCGAACTGGCCGCGAACGCGGACGCGGTCTCGGCACTGGTGCTGGACCTCGTCGCGGACGCACCGCCACCGCCACGGACGGGTCCCGCCGACATCCACAGCAGCTGCGTGGGCTACTCGTGGATCCCGCCGGTGGTCCGCAGGCTGATCGGCGGGCCGGAGCTGCATCCGGCCCGCAACCTGTACAACGAGTGGCTGTGGCAGCTCGTGCTGCTGCGGGACGCGTTGATCCCGTTCACGAACCCGGCCGAGGTGCCGCTGCTCGCCGGGCCCGACGGGCTGACCCACCTGCAGGACGCCCGTGACTGGTTCGCGGTCCAGGTCATGACCCGTCGCATAGCGCACGAGGCGATCGTCCGGTTCGCCGCCGAGGTCGTCGCAGGCGCACGGGCCGACGGCGCGTACGGGTTCCAGCACGGCGGTGCGGTGGTGCTGCCGCCGGTCGCGCTGGACGGGCCGGTGCTCGGCCCGGCGTACCTGCTGACGTACCGCGCGGGCACGCTCGTGCCGGAGGACGTCGCGTTCTTCGTGCCTGCCACGGACCAGCAGACCGCCAGCCTGTCCGCGCCCGCGAAGGCGACGGGTGAGGTCGAGGTGGTCAGCCTGTCCGACCGGCTCGTCCCCGGTCCGCCAGGACCGGCGGGGACCCGCCCCCTCACGCTCGTCGTGGGCTTCGACGGGCACGAGTGGACGGCCGACCTCGGGCAGGCGCTGCGCGGGCACCGGTACGCCGCGCGGCCGAGTGGTCCGCAACGGACGTCCACCGCGGACACGGCCACCTGGTCGGGGTGTGCGGTGCTGCGGGAGGACGGCGTGGTCGCCGTGCCCGACGGCGGGGTCATCCCGACCGGCGGCCAGCGCGCGCTGACACTGGCGCTGCTGGGCAGGCTGCGGCCGGGGAACGTCGTGCTCTGGACCGGCCAGGACGTGGAGCCGGGCAGCGTGCTCCTCGACGTCAGGGGCTGACCGTGCGCCGGTTCGTCCTGCGGCGGGTCGGACAGGCCGCCGTCGTGGTGCTGGCTGCCTACACGCTGACGTTCGCCGCGTTCCACCTGCTGCCCGCCGACCCGGTGCGGATCATGATCGGCCCGGAGAACGCGGTCGACGAGGCGAGGGTGGCCGCGCTGCGTGCCGAGTTCGGGTTGGACCGGCCCGCGTTGGTCAGGTACCTCGACGGGCTGTGGCACGCGCTGCGCGGCGACTTCGGCACATCGTTCCAGACCGGCCGCGGGGTCGGCGCGACGATCGCCGACGCGGCACCCAGGACGCTGGCGCTGGCCGGCGCGGCGCTGCTCCTGGCCGTGCCGCTGGGGTTCGCGATCGCCTGGCTCGCCGCGCACACCGGCAGACCGTGGTTGCGCCGCTTGCTCGGTGGCCTGCCGGGGCTGTCGCTGTCGATGCCGACGTTCTGGCTCGGCCTGGTGTTGCTGCAGGTGTTCTCGTTCGGGTTGCGGCTGTTCCCGGCTCGCGGCGACGGCCTGGCGGGGCTCGTGCTGCCCGCGATCACGCTGGCCGTGCCGTCGTCGGCGTTCGTGGCGCAGGTGCTCTCGGTGCGGCTGCTGGCGGAGATGCGGCAGCCCTACGTGAGCACCGCGCGTGCCAAGGGCGCGTCGGTGGCGCGGGTGGTGTCGGTGCACGCGCTGCGCAACGCGACGATGCCCGCGCTGACCATGGTGGCGCTCCTGGTGGGCTGGCTGCTGTCCGGCTCGGTCGTGGTGGAGACCGTGTTCGCGCGCAACGGGCTCGGCCGGCTCGTGGAGACCGCGGTGACGACCCGGGACCTGCCGGTGCTGCAAGGGCTGGTGGTGGTCACGACCGCGCTCGTCACGGTGCTGGCGCTCGCCGTGGACCTGCTGCACCCGCTGGTCGACCCGAGGGAGCGCGGGTGATGTTCCGCAGACCAGGTGTGCTGGCGGCCGTCGCCGTGCTGGTGGTGGTCGTGGCGGCCGCCCTGGCGCCCGGGCTGTTCACCGCGGCGGATCCGGTGCGGGGCGCGATCGCCGACCGGTTGCGGCCGCCCGGTGCCGCTCACCCCTTCGGCACCGACGAACTGGGGCGGGACCTGTTCGCGCGAGTGGTGCACGGATCGGCGGCGTCGTTGTCGGCGGCCGTCCTGGCGGTGGGCATCGCGGTGCTCGCCGGGTCTTTGCTCGGACTGGTGGCGGGCACCGCTCGGGGTGTCGTCGACGACGTGGTGATGCGGGCGGTGGAGGTGCTGCTCGCGGTGCCGTCGTTCCTGCTCGTGCTGATGGTGGTCGCTGTCCTCGGTCCCGGCACGGGCAACGTGGCGATCGCCGTCGGGGTGTCCGCGGCCGCGGTGTTCGCGCGGATCATGCGAGCCGAGGTCGTCCGGGTCCGCGGTGCCGGGTACGTGGAGGCGGCCGTCGTGTGCGGCACCGGCCGGAACACGACGCTGATGACGCACGTGCTGCCGAACGCGGCGAGCCCGGTCGCCGCGCTGGCGGCACTCGAGCTGGGCAACGCGATCCTCACGGTGGCGGCGGTCGGGTTCCTCGGGTTCGGTGCCCCGCCGCCGGAGCCGGAGTGGGGCTCGCTGATCGCGGCGGGCCGCCCCTTCCTCGCCTCGGCGTGGTGGCTCACCACGCTGCCCGGCGTCGTCATCGTGGCCGTGGTGCTCGCGGTCAACCACCTCGGCCACACGTTGCGATCGGAGAACCGATGCTGACCGTACGGGACCTGACCGTCCACTATGGACGTGACGCCGCTGTGACGGGCGCGGACCTCACCGTCCACTCCGGCCAGGTGGTGGCCGTGGTCGGCGAGTCCGGGTCGGGCAAGTCGACGCTCGCGCACGCCGCGGTGGGCCTGCTGCCGCCGACGGCACGGGTCAGCGGCGCGATCACGTTCGACGGGACACGCGTCGAACGGCTCCCGGACCGGCGGTGGCGGCACCTGCGCGGCCGGCGGATCGGGTTCGTGCCGCAGGACCCGGGCACGGCGCTCAACCCGCTGATGACCGTGCACGCTCAGGTCGAGGAGGCGTTGCGGTTGACCGGGAACCCAGCCGACCCGGCCGCGGAGCTGGCGCGCGTGGGGATTCCCGATCCGGACCGGGTGCTCGCCGCGTACCCGCACCAGTTGTCGGGCGGCTACCGGCAGCGGGTGCTGATCGGGATGGCGCTCGCGGGCCGGCCCGCGTTGCTGATCGCCGACGAGCCGACGTCGGCACTCGACACGACCGTGCAGAAGACCGTGCTGGACCTGCTCGCGTCCGTGGCGGCGGACGGCACGAGCGTCCTGCTGGTCACGCACGACCTCGGCGTCGCGGCCGACCGGGCGGACCGGGTGGCCGTCATGTCCGGTGGGCGCATCGTGGAGGAGGGTCCGACGGCGGCCGTGCTCGGCGACCCGAGGGACCCCTACACCCGCCTGCTGCTCGACTCGGCGCCGCGGCCCCGGACAGCGCGGCCGCCGGTGGCCGGACCACTGCTGGAGGTGCGTGACCTGCGCAAGTCGTTCGGCAGGACCGTGGCCGTGGACGGTGTGTCATTCACGCTGGGCAGGGCGGGCGCGCTCGGGCTCGTCGGTGCGTCCGGGTCCGGGAAGTCGACGATCGCGCGGGTCGTCACCGGGTTGACCGAGCCGACGGGCGGCAGCGTGCTCGTGGCGGGCACACCGCCGGTGGCCGGGCGTGGCCGGGTGCAGTTCGTGGCGCAGAACCCGTTCGGTTCGCTGGATCCGCGGTGGCGTGTCGGCCGGATCGTCGCGGAACCGTTGCGGGGCATCGGCAGGGCCGAACGGCGGCGGCGGGTGCTCGGGTTGCTCGCGGACGTCGGCCTGCCCACCTCGTACGTCTCGCGCAGGCCGTCCGCACTGTCGGGTGGGCAACGGCAGCGGGTGGCGATCGCGCGTGCGCTGGCGTCGAGGCCGGACCTGATCGTGCTCGACGAGCCGGTGTCCGCGCTGGACGCCGTGACGCGCGCGCAGATCCTGGACCTGCTGCGGCGGCTGCGCGACCGGCACGGGCTGGCGTACCTGCTGATCTCGCACGACCTCGCGGTGGTCGCGTCCGCCGCCGACCACCTCGTGGTGCTGCGGGACGGCCGCGTCGTGGAATCGGGCCCGACGGCCGACGTGCTGGCCGCGCCGGCGGCCGCGTTCACCCGCGAACTGCTCGCCGCGGTCCCGGGGCGCCGGTCAGTGCACTCGGCGTGGTGACTCGTGAGGTTGTGGACAGCTGTCGGGTTGGTGCGCAGCGAGCAGGTCCGCGGCCGCGGTATCGGCTACGTCCACCCGTCGCCGCGTTCCTGCACCGCCCTCGGGCTGCGCCGCAGCTGCATCTCACCCGGCTGCCTCGACCATCCCCAACCGGTCAGTGCACCAGGCGTGCCAGCCGGTCCGCGTGGGTTGCGAAGACCGCGTGACCGGCGTCCAGCGTGACCTGCTCGAACGCCGGGGCCAGGTCGTCGGCGTCGCGGATCATCACGTCCTGCAGTTCGACCGGCAGGGCGCGATCGGCTGTCGTGCGCACGTACGTCCTCGGGACGCGGCCCCACCGCTCGGCGGTCGCGCCCGCCGGGGTGGTTAGGAACGACAGCGGCTGGTCCGGGCTGAGCAGCGCGGCCAGCGCGTGGAAGCCCGCACTGTCCAGGCCGGAGAAGTACGCGGCGTGGAGTTCCGCCAGGTATGCCGGGTCGGTGCTGCGCGGGTCGATGCGAACCGCGCCGATGGCCGCCGGATCGCCCAGGTACAGGCCGCCACCCAGCGCGGTCTTCGCCTCCGGCAGCGCCAGGTAGGCGCCCGCGGTGCCGAGCCGGGTCGGGACGAACGCCGCCACGTACACCAGTTGTGCCACCAGTTCCGGGGCCAGTTCCGCCACGCGGGTCGCGATCGTGCCGCCCATGCTGTGCGCCACCAGCACAGACCGGCGGCGCAGGGCCGCGATCACGTCCCTCGCGACCTCGTCCAGCGTCAGGTCCGCGAGCGGGGACCGCTCGGTGCGCAGTGCGGCGGTGTCCCTGGTCAGGTAGCTCGCCGGGAAGCGGGCTCGCGTGCCGTGGCCGGGCAGGTCCAGCGCCAGCACCCGGTGCCCGCGCGCGGTCAGTGCCGCGGCCAGGGCCGTGAAGTGCCCCGCGCCGTGCCACGCGCCGTGGATCAGCACCACATCGGTCACGACTCCCACCTCTCCACCAGGATGCCGGCCAGCTCCGCGGGACGTTCCTCCGGAACGTAGTGCCCGCAGTCCTCCACCCAGCACGACGACACGTCCGACGCCGCCGCTTCGACGGTGTCGAGCCACCCGAGCCCGACACCGTACCGCGCGCCGACGACCATTGTGGACACCGTGACCGGTCCAGCGGCGCGGAACGCGCGGTTGTCCTCGATGTCCTGGGGCAGCGCCCGGTAGTACCCCATGGTCGCGCGCACCGCACCGGGTGCGGCCAGGGCACGGGCGTAGGTGTCCAGGTCCACGTCGTCGATGGCGTCCGTGACGTACAGGCCGATCGAGTCGCGGCGGAACATGAACTCCAGGTAGCCGCGTTCCCGCCCGGCCAGCAGGAACTCGGGCAGGTCGGGCACCATGTTGAACCCGAAGTGCCACGACCCTCCGGTCAGCGGGTTCGCCGCGGCGTGGCTGTCCCCCAGTCCGGGAATGCCCGCCTCGACGAACGTCAGGCTCAGCAGCGCGTCCCCGTGCAGCGCCGCGAGCGGGTATGCGACCTGACCGCCGACGTCGTGCCCGACGACGTGGTACCGCCCGAACCCCAGCGACGTCATCAGCCGGTGCACCACCTCCGCGACGGACCGCTTGTCGTACCCGCCGGTCATCCGCGAGCTGGCGCCGAAGCCGGGCAGGTCGGGGACCACGACCGTGTACCGGTCGGCGAGCAGCGGAACCACGTGCCGCCACGCGTACCCCGTCTGGGGCCATCCGTGCAGCAGCAGAACCGCGGGCCCGTCGCCGGCGACCGCGCACTCGACCACACATCCGGGGAGCCTGATCCGTGCCATGTGGACAGCCTGCCGGACCACCGGCCGCGAACAGGGCATCCGTTTCCGTTCACCGGAAACGTGTCGTAGGACCCGGGCATCCGGCGTTCCTATGGTCGGCGGACCACTGCCGCAGGGAGGCCGCATGATCGATCAGATGACGGTGCTGAGCTTCGCGCACTTCGTCCAGGGACCCGCCGCCGCGCAGTACCTCGCCGACCTCGGCGCCGACGTGGTGACCGTCGAGCCACCCGGTGGGTCGTGGGAGCGGCGGGTGGGCAGCGGCGGCATCCGGCTCGCCGGGCGCAGCGTCACGTTCCTGTCGGTGAACCGCAACAAGCGGTCGATCGTCGTCGACCTCAAGCACCCGGACGCGCTGACCGTGCTCCGCCCGCTGATGGAGCGGGCCGACGTGCTGCTGGAGAACTACCGGGACGGCGCGCTGGACCGGCTCGGGCTCGGGTACGAGGCGGTCCGGGCGATCAAACCGGACATCATCTACGCCTCCGCCAGCGGCTGGGGCTCCCGTGGCCCGATGGCGGGTCGTCCCGGTGTGGACCTGCTCGTGCAGGCCCGGACCGGGCTCGTCGACGTGACCGGGAACGGTCCGACCGCGGCGGGCACCCCCGTCGTGGACCACCACGGCGCGGCGCTGCTCGCGATGGGCGTGCTGGCCGCCTACGCCCGCAAGCTCACCACCGGTGCGGGTACGCGGGTCGAGTCGAGCCTGCTCGGCGCGGGGCTCGACCTGCAGGCCGAGTCGCTCGCACTGTACTTCTCCGGCAGGCGGACCGCCGCGGACCTCGAGCGCCCGGCCGAGCTGGCGTGCTGGTCGATCGACGCGCCGTACGGCGTGTACCGGCTGCGGGACGCGTCGGTCGTGATCGCGGTGCACGGCGCGGTGGACGAACTCGGTGACGCGCTCGGCTCCCCCGTGCTGGCGGCCTACGACCAGCAGGCGCGCCGGGCCAAGCGCGACGAGTACACCGCGGCGGTGGCCGAGGTGCTGGGCGCCATGACCTACGCGGAGGTCGCGGAACGCCTGGGGCCCCGGGGTTTCTGGTTCGAGCGGGTGGCCGGTTACGACGACGTGCGCACCGATCCGCAGGTGGCCGCGGAAGGGCTGCTCGCCGAGTTCGACGTGGACGGTGAACCGGCGACGGTCCTGCGGCACCCGGTCCGCTACGACGGCGAACTGCCCGGCATCCGCACCGCACCCGCGGAACTCGGCGAGCACACCCGGGAGGTCCTGCGAGCCGCCGGGTTCTCGGCGGCCGAGGTCGACGGGTTCCTCGCCGCGGGTGTGGTGGCCTGATGCGCGCGCTCGTGTGCACGCGCCTCGGCGAGCTGGACGTGCTCGATGTGCCGTCGCCGAGCCCCGGGCCGGGCGAGGTGGTGGTGGCGGTCAGCCACATCGGGTTGAACTTCCACGACACGCTCGTCGTCGCGGGCACGCACGTGGTGCGGCCGGAACCGCCGTTCTCCCCCGGCAGCGAGTACGCGGGCACGGTCGTCGCGGTGGGCGCCGGGGTGACGTCGGTGCGGGTGGGTGACCGGGTCGCCGGGAACGAGGAGTACGGGTGCGCGCGAGAGGCCGTGGTGGTGCGCGCGGACCGGGTCACCGTCCTGCCCGGGCACGTCACCGACCGGCAGGCGGCGGCGATCCTGGTGACCTACTCGACCGCCTACCACGCGCTGGTCCAGCGAGCGGGGCTGAAACCCGGCGAGACACTCGCCGTGCTCGGCGCGGCGGGCGGGGTCGGCTCGGCCGCGGTGGACGTCGGAAACCTGCTCGGCGCGAGGGTGATCGCCGGTGCGTCCACGGCGGAACGCGCGAACGGGGCGCTGCGGTACGGCGCGCACGAGACGTTCTCCTACGGCGGCACGGACGCCAAGGCCGCCATCAAGGAGCTGACCGGCGGGGGCGCGGACGTGGTGTTCGACCCGGTCGGCGGCGCGGTGGGCGAGGCCGCGGTGCGTGCCGTCGCGTGGGCGGGCCGGTACCTGGTGGTCGGGTTCGCGTCCGGGGACATCCCGCGGGTGGGCCTGAACATCCCGCTCGTGAAGGGTTCGTCGGTGGTGGGCGTGTTCTTCGGCGAGTTCGTGCGGCGGGCACGCGCGGTCCACGAGGCGAACCTGCGGGTGATCTTCGACTGGGCCGGTGCCGGGCGGTTGCGCCACCGCGTGCACGACGTGCTGCCGCTCGAAGACGGGCCACGGGCGCTCCGCGATCTCGCCGCGGGCAAGGTCGAGGGCAAGCTCCTGCTGCACGTGACCGCATGACGCGCACTGGGATCGCGGTCACCGCGCTGCTCGCCGGGACGCTGCTGGCGCCGCTGAACTCGTCGATGGTGGCGGTGGCGCTCGCCCCGATCGGGCGGGAGTTCGCGCTGCCGCCCGGGACGACGACCTGGGTCGTCACCGTGTTCTACCTGACCGCGTGCGTCTGCCAGCCGGTGCTGGGACGGGTCGCCGACCGGATCGGGCCCCGGCGGTTGTTCGCCGCCGGGATGGCCGTCGCCGCCATCGCCTCGGCCGCGGCCACCACCGCGACGTCGCTGCCGGTGCTCGTGCTGTGCCGCGGTGTGCAGGCGGCGGGTGTGTCCGCCGCGTTCCCGTGCGCGGTCCTCGTCATCCGCCGCGGCGGCGAGGTGCGGCGGCTCGCCGCGGTCGCCACCGCCAACACGACCGCGGGTGCGGTCGGGCCGGTGCTGGGCGGGCTGCTCACCGAGTGGGCCGGGTGGCGGGCCGTGTTCTGGGTGAACCTGCCGGTCATGCTGGTCGCGCTGGTGCTGGCGTGGCGGGCGATCGGGCCGGACGAGAAGCGGCAGCGGAACGGCATGAACCTGGACCCCCTCGGCGTGCTGCTGTTCGCGGCGGCCGTCGTCGCGTTGCTCGACCTGATGCTCCGCGGCTCGTGGCCGGCCGCCGTGGTGCTCGTGGTCGCGGCGACCGGGTTCCTGTGGTGGGAGCGTCGGGCGGCGGCGCCGTTCGTGGATGTCCGCGCGCTCGCCGCCGCACCGGGACTGGTGCCGGTGCTCGGCACGTTCGTGCTGTTCAACCTCGCCTACTACGGCGCGTTCTACGGGTTGCCGCCATGGCTGCAGAACACCCTCGGGTACGACGCGGCGGCCGCCGGGCTGCTGGTCATGCCGATCGCGGCGAGCAGCGTGGTGGTGACCGTGGCAGGCGCTCGCGTGGCGGGCCGGTGGACGTTGCCGCTCTCCGGCGGGTTGCTGCTGGTCGGGGTGGCCGCGCTCGCGGCGTTCGGGCCCGGGACACCCGCGTGGCTCATCGTGCTCGACGGGGTCGTGCTCGGCATCCCGTACGGGCTGTGCAACCTAGGACTGCTGCGCCTCATGTACGAACGCGCACCGGAACGCATGTCCGGGGTGGTCGCCGGCCTGTTCCAGTCGGCACGCTACGTCGGCGCCATCCTCGCCGTCGGCGTGGTCGGGGCGACCGGCGCCTTGCGTCCGCTCGCGCTGGCGATGACCGTCGTCGCGGCGGCCGTGATCGGCCTGCTCGCGTTCGACCTCCGACGATCGGGGTCGTCCGGGTTAGGATCAGCCGGTCAGGACCCCGGCCGGACGCTGTGGGCGCGGCCATGACCGAACCGGTGCCGATCATGAGCGTTCCCCGCGAGGCGAGCACCGGCCGCACGGTGGCCGGCCGGGTGTTCGCGCTGCTCAACGCGTTCTCCCAGGAGCGGCCCGCGCTCCGGCTCATCGAACTGGCCGCCGTGACCGGCATGCCCGTGTCGACCGTCCACCGCATCGCGACCGAGCTGGTCGAGCTGGGTGCGCTCAAGAAGGAACGGGACGGCGTCTACCGGATCGGCCTGCGGCTGTGGGAGCTGGGGGCGCTCTGCCCCGCGCCACGCACACTGCGGGAGGTGTCGCTGCCGTTCATGCAGGACCTGTACGAGGCGACCGCGGAGAACGTGCACCTCGCGGTGCTCGACGGCGACGAGGTGCTGTACGTGGAGCGGGTGTGGGGCCGCCGCTCGGTCGACGTGGTCACGCGGGTCGGCGGGCGGGCGCCGCTGCACGCGACCGGGGTGGGCAAGGTGCTGCTGGCGCACGCGTCGCGGGAGCTGCAGGAGTCCGTGCTGGCCGGCGGGTTGAAGCGGTACACCGCGCACACGATCGTGATGCCGGGGATCCTGATGCGGTCGCTGCAGGAGGTCCGCGCGACCGGGATCGCCCGGTGCGCGGAGGAGCTGTCGCTGGGCACGGTGTCGGTGGCGGCGCCGATCTCCGGGCCGGACCGCCGGGTGGTGGCGGCGTTGTCGGTGGTGTCGCACACCGTCACGCACGCGCGGGCGCTGACCGCGGTCGAACCTGCGTTGCGGCTCGCGGCGCTGTCGATCTCCCGGGAGCTGGCCAACGGTTACGACGGCATCGGCACTGCCGACGTCACGCCGATCCGCCCAGCAACGCGGTGATCGTGCCGGACTCGATCCGCGCGGCGTCCGGCCGCGCCAGCCGCAACGCGTCGACCGTCCCGAGTGGATCGGCGTCGGCCAGCTCGAACGGGTAGTCGGTGCCGACGAGCACGTGGCCGGCGCCGAAGTCCTCGACGAGCCTGCCCAGCAGCGGGGCCGAGAACGTGGCGGTGTCGTAGTAGAGGCGGCGCAGGTAGGCACTCGGCGGGTGCGGGGTGGTGCGGGCGACCGCCTTGCGGGACCAGCCGAGGTCGAGCCTGCCCTGCAGGGCGGGCAGGCAGCCGCCGCCGTGTGCGAGACACACGCGCAGGTCGTGCCGTTCGAGGACGCCCCCGAGGACCAGCCGGGACACGGCGAGCGCGGTCTCCATGGGGAACCCGGCGAGCTGCGGCAGCCAGTAGTCGGCGAGGCGGGCGCCGCCGGGCGTGCTGTTGGGGTGGAGGAACACGAACGCGCGGCGCTCCGCCAGGTACTCCCAGAGCGGTTCGTGCACGGGGTCGTCCAGCTCCGCGCCGAGCCCGCGGGTGCCGATGGCGATGCCGGCACAACCCAGTTCCTCCAGGCAGTACCGGGCTTCGTCGGCGGCTTTCCCGGTGCCGAGTGGCACGTGGCCGAGCGGATCGAGCACTCCGCGATGCCCGGCGAGCAACTCCGCGAGCGTGTCGTTGCCGCGCCGGACCGTGTCGAGGACCCTCCCCTCGTCGGTCGCGTCGGCGCAGGTGACGAACGGCGGCACCGACACCAGCTGCCGGGTGATGCCGGTGCGTGCCATGTCGGCCAGCCGCTCGTCCACGTCGTACTGGGCGGCGGGCAACGGGATCGGCGCGCCCTGCGGCATCCCGGAGATCACCGGGTCGATCCGGACCACCCCGTCGCCGCGCTCGGCGAGGCCCTGATCGGACAGCCAGTCCAGCAGCGGCAGCGGGAGGGCGTGCGTGTGCACGTCGACGACCGGGCGGTTCATCGCGTCCTGCCGAGGTGGTACAGGTAGCCGTCGTCGAGACGGCACAGGTCTCCCGTGCGAAGCCAGCCATCGCGGACCGGAGAACCGGGCGGGAACGCGTAGGAGCGCGCGATGTTCGGCCCGCGCACGCACAGCTCGCCCGCCGCGTCGATGTCGATCTCGATGCCGGGAAACGGCCGTCCCAGCGACGAGCGGTGCGGGCCGAGGTGGTCGTCCGGGGTGCTGTAGGCGATCGTCTTCGGCGCCTCGACCTGGCCGAACACCTGGCACAGCACGTGGCCGAACAGCGCGTGCGCGCGGTCGATCTCGTCGTCGGTCAGTGAGGTGCCGCTGTAGATCAGCAGCTTCAGGCTCGACCAGTCGACGCCCGCGGCCCGCGGGTGGTCCAGCAGTGCCCGGAACGTCGGCGGCATGGCCAGGAGCACCGTCGGCCGGTACGCGACGACGGCGTCCAGCAGCGCGTCCACCCCGGGCTCGTCCGGGATGGTGAACGTGCCACCGAGCAGCAGCGCCGGCAGCACGAGGTTGCCGAAGCCGCCGGACACCGGCTCCGGGCACAGCACCCGGGGGCGGTCCGGCCAGGGCAGCGTGTCCCGGAGCAGGACCGCGACCGCGCCCAGCGCCCCGCTCGTCAGCTCGACGCCCTTGACCGGGCCCGTGGTGCCGCGCGTGAACCCGAGCCGCACCACCACGTCCGCGGGTGCCACCTCGACCGGCCCGCCGGGCGCCGGGACATCCACATCGGACAGCACGGTCGCGGGGCCGATCCGGCCGAGCCGTTCGGCGAGCGCGGCGTCGTCCAGTGTGCCCGGCGGGATCCCGGCCGACCGGCGGCCTGCGACGTAGCACGCGGCGGTCACGAGCCACTGCAGCGGATCGTTGCGCCGGACCTGCACCACCGTGTCCTCGGACGGCAGCTTCGCCAGCAGTTCGACCAGGCCGAGCACCGTGGTTTCGGCGTCGCGATAGGACAGTGCGGTCCCCGCGTGTTCGAACGCCACCCGGTCCGGGTGTGCCCGCAGCGCGTCGAGGACCAGTTCGCCCGCGGGCCTCACAGGCGCTCGTCCGGCATGACCGTGCCGCACGCCTTGCACGTCCGCGCGTTGACGTCCCCGTAGAAGCGCTGGTACGCGCCCGCGACCGGATCCGTGCGGTAGTCGCTGACGTGCACGGCCTCCTCGTGCAGGAACTCGTCGCACTTCGGGCAGAACCAGCGGAAGCGGTCCAGCTCCCCCGGCCGCCGCAACCGCTCGATCACCAGCACGAACGCGTCGGGCGCGAACCGGGGCGAGTGCGCGATACCGGTCGGCGTGAAGATCGTGGCCCCCTCCGGGATCACCGCGACGTCCGAACCGCCCTCCGGCTTGCGGTAGTGCAGGTCCATCGAGCCGCGGACCATGAACATCACCTCGTCGCTCGGGTTGAGGTGGAACTCGCTGCGGTACTCGCGGCCGCGGGCGAGGAAGGCGAGCGACTCGCTCTCCTGCCACAGCACCTTGACCCGCTTCCCCGCCGCCTGGAGTTCGTCGGCGGCCTTCCGCAGCTCCACGATGGGCATCTTGCTGGGGTGCATCGGTTACCTCCTAGGTTGTGTTTCCAAGTGGCGGAGCCGCTTGTTCCTGCGCCGTCAGCTTGCACCGCCGCGGGTTCTGAGGCGGTTCCTCGCGAGGACAGCGCCTCCGTGGTGACCTGGCGGTCATGAGGAGGCGATCCCGGAGCGAGGGGCCGCCTCAGGTTCCGCTACCCGCACCGGCCCGCAAACCACTTCGATACAGGCTCTAGTCGAGCAGACCCGTGTCGTGGACGACCTGTCCGTCCACGATGGTCATCAGGGTCCGGACGTCGTCGACGATCGCGAGATCGGCCAGGTAGCCGGACGCGATCCGCCCCTTGATCGCCTGCTCACCGGTGTGCGCGGCGCCCGAGGTGGTGTACAGGCGGATGACCTCGGCGCGCGTGATCGCCTGTGCCGCGCCGACCACGCGGCCGTGCGCGTCCTGCCGGGTGGTCATGGCGTGGATGTTCTGCCACGGGTCGAGGTCGTTCACCGGGTAGTCGGTGCCCGCGGCAACGCCGTCGATCCCGAGCCCGTCGACGAGGTCCCGCAGCGGCACGGCCGCGTCGGCGCGGTCGTCGCCGAGGTGGCCCGCGATGGCGTCGCGGTTGCGCCACAGGAACGGGACCTGCGCGGCCACCTGCACGCCGAGTGCGCGAGCCCGGGCGATCTGGTCCGGCTGGATGAGGCTGGCGTGGATGAGCACGTCCGGCAGCGTGGTGCCGCCCCGGGTGGCCTCGTACACGTCGAGGGCGAGGTCGATGGCCGCGTCGCCGACGACGTGGGTGCCGACCGGCCAGCCCGCCTGGTGCGCGATACCGACCAGCTCGGTGAGCCGGGCCCGGTCGACGAACAACTCGCCGTGATGGCCGGGCCTGTTCTCGTACGGCTCGCGCGTGGCCGCCGTGCCGAGCGTCATGCCGCCGTCGACCTGGAGCTTGACGCCGCGGGTGAGGTACCGGTCGCCAACGGGTTTCGGTGGGCCCGCGGCGAGCAGATCACGCCACTCCGCCGCGGAGACCGACGGGTTCAGCTCGCCGGTCGGCGTGACCATGGCCGCCACCCGCACGGTCGCGGCGCCCGATTCGGCCAGGTCGCGCAGCACGTCCACGTCGGACGGCGGCAGCGCGCCGGCGACCACGGAGGTGATCCCGTGCTCGTTGAGCACCCGCATCGCCGCGGTCAGCTGCGCGGCCCGCTCCCCGGGTGTCCACGGCGGCACGATGCGGGCGACGGCGTGCACGTCACCTTCGACGAGACGGCCGTCGTGCCCGTCCGGGTCGATGCCCGCCAGCCGCAGCGCCGCGGTGCTGACCGACGCGGCGTGGCCCTCGGGCAGGAACACCGGACGGCCGCCTGCGGCACGGTCCAGTTCCGCGCGGGTCGGCGCCCGGCCCACCTGGAGCACGGGGTTCCACATCTGTCCCTGCACCCACGCGCCGGGCGCCTTGGTCGCGGCCAGTCCGGCCACCCGTGCCAGGGCCTCGTCGAGCGTGCGCGCACCGGCGAACGACACGAGGTGGCCGGCCATGCCCGCCTGCTCGAAGTGGCAGTGCGAGTCGATCAGCCCGGGGAGCACGGTGTGCCCGGCCAGCCGCACGACCCGCGTGGCCGGCCCGGCGAGGGCCGCGACGTCTTCGGTGGACCCGACGGCGGAGATCCGGCCGCCGGTGACAGCGACCGCCTCGGCGGCGGGTGCGCCCACCGCGTGCACCCGGCCGCCGAGCAGCACGAGGTCGGTCATGGCCGGGCCACGGCCGCGATGCACTCGACCTCCACCTGCACCCCGGTCCGGTGCGGCGTGGCGATCACGGTGGTCCTGGCCGGGAAGTGCGGGGTGCCTTCGAAGAACTCCCGGTAGACCGCGTTGAACGTCGGGAAGTTCGCGACGTCGGCCACGAAGCAGGTGCACTTGAGGATCGTCTCCCGGCTGCCACCGGCCGCCTCGACGACCGCGACCAGGTTGGACAGCGTCTGCTTCGCCTGCGCCGCGAAGTCGTCGGAGACGATGGTGCGTGTCTCCGGGTCGAGCGGGCCGGTCCCCGAGCAGTAGATCGTGTCCCCGTGCACGATCGCCTGGGACAGCGGCGCGGCGGTGCCTGCCGAGAAGCCCACGGTGGGCGCGTTGCGAGTACTGACGGCACGAATCTCGGTCATCTTTGCTCCCAGCTGGTTCACGGTGTGGCGATCTCCATGACGACGGCCTTCGGTTCGGTGAAGAACTCCCGGCTGTACGTGCCGCCCTCGCGGCCGACGCCGGAGTGCTTCGCACCGCCGAAGGGCGCGCGCAGGTCCCGCACGAAGAAACAGTTCGCCCAGACGGTCCCGACCCGCAGCGCGCGTGCGACGCGGTGGGCGCGGGAGAGGTCCTGGGTGAACACCATGGCGTTCAGACCGTATGGCGTGTCGTTGGCGGCTGCCACCGCATCGGCCTCCGTGTCGAACGGCAGCACCACCACGACCGGCCCGAAGATCTCCTCCTGGGTGACGCGGTCTCGCTGACCGGCGCCGACCACGACGGTCGGGCGCACCGACCACCCGTCACCGACACCGCCCGTGTGCAGGCGGGCACCGGCCGCGGTCGCGATGTCCAGGTACCCGGCGACCTTCTCGAAGTGTTCCCGCGAGGACAGCGGGCCGATCTCGGTGGCCCGGTCCTTCGGGTCGCCGAGCACCATCGCGTCGGCGGCCGTGGTGAACCGGGCCAGGAACTCGTCGAAGATGTCGCGCTGCACGTAGAGCCTGCTGCCGGCGAGGCACACCTGGCCCGAGTTGCTGAACACGGCCTGGACGGCCCAGCGGACCGCGTGGTCGAGGTCGGCGTCGCCGAAGACGATGTTGGCGCCCTTGCCGCCCAGTTCCAGGCTGACCGGTGTCAGGTTGGCGGCCGCGGCCCGGGAGATCGCTCTGCCGGTCGACGACTCGCCGGTGAAGGTGATCCGGTCGACGTCCGGTGACTCGGTGAGCGCCTGGCCTGCCGCGTTGGGCCCGTACCCGTGCACCACGTTCAGCACCCCGGGGGGCAGCCCGGCCTCGAGCGCCAGTCGCGCCAGGATGGTGGCGGATGCCGGGGTCTGTTCGGCGGGCTTGAGCACGACCGTGTTGCCCCAGGCCAGCGCGGGCGCCACCTTCCAGCTCGCCATCATGAGCGGGAAGTTCCACGGCGCGATGGCCGCGACGACACCGGCCGGGTCGTACTGGGTGTAGGCGTGGTGCCCGTCCGGCATGGGGAAGGTCTCGGCCGGGGTGAGCCGCGAGTGGTCGGCGAAGAACCGGAAGTTCCGCGCCGCGCGGGGCACGTCGTGGCCCGCGGTCTGGCTGATCGGCTTGCCCATGTCCGTCGTGTCGGCCAGCGCCAGCTCGCCTGCGTTGGCGACGATGAGGTCGGCGAGCCGGTGCAGGATCTCCCCGCGCTCGACGAAGCTCATCCGCGGCCACGGCCCGTCGTCGAAGGCCTGCCTGGCGGCCTGGATCGCGCGCCGCGCGTCGTCGGCCGAGCCGAGCGCGACCGTGGCCCAAGGCGCTCGCGTCCACGGGTCGACGGACTCGAACGTCGCCCCGTCCGCCGAGGCGACCTCCTCACCCGCGATGACGTGCCCGAAGGATTCCACCGCTCGTCCTCCCTTTCCTCGCTTCTCGGCTCACCCTCCGCCGCGGGCCGGGCTGTGCACAATGGTCCGTTTCCACTCACCGGGAACGCCCCCGTACGGTCTGGGACCACTCCCCCATCCGCCGCGCGAACTCCGGTGACCGCACCGCGCGGAGCTGTTCGGTGATCTCGGCGTCGATCGCCTCCTGGAAGGTGCCGGTCGCCGCCGCGATGAGCCGTTTCGTCGCCGCCGCGGCGGCTGGATCGGCCTCGGCGAGCCGCTGGGCCCGGGCGAATGCCTCGTCCAGCGGCGCGGGCACGATCTCGTCGAGCAGCCCGATCCGCAGCGCCTCCTCGGCGCCGACCTTGCGGGCGGACAGGGCGATCTCGGTCGCCCGCGCCTGCCCGGCCGCCCTGGCGAGCAGCCACGTGACACCCCAGTCGGGCACCAGCGCCATTCGGATGAACGGGCTCGCGAACACCGCGTCCGGCGAGCCGATCCGCAGGTCGCAGGCGAGTGCCAGCGCCATTCCCGCGCCGACGGCGGCCCCGTCGACGGCCGCGACGGTCGGGGCGCGGAACTCCAGCAGCAGCCTTGCCGTTGCGAACTCGCGTGCCATCCGCGCCCTGGCCTCGCCGGGGGTCTCCGCACCCAGGTCGGCGAGCACGTCCAGGTCGCCACCCGCGCAGAACGCGCCGCCACGGCCCGTGATCACCAGTGCACGCACCCGGTCGTCGGCGTTCAGTTCAGACAGCACGCCGGGCAGCCCGTCGAGCAGCGCGCGGTCCAGTGCGTTGCGGCGGTGCGGCCGGTCCAGCGCCAGCACGGCGACCCCGTCGGCGGGGAATGTCACGGTTGCGTCCATGCGGCGAGCGCACCGCACGCGCCGGCAGATCGCCAGCACCCGTTCTCACCCACCGGAAACGTGCGGTGGTGACGTCGCGGCCTGCGGCGGATGATCGCGGACGATGTCGACCTTTGTGGAGGAACACGTGACCGGACAGCTCAGCGGCAAGACGGCGATCGTGACGGGCGCGGCGTCGGGCATCGGCCGGGCGACCGCCGAACTGTTCGCCGCCCGCGGCGCGACCGTGCTCGCCGTCGACCGCGACGAACAGGGACTCGCCGAGCTGTCGATGGCCACGCTGGCCGTCGACCTCGCGGCGCCCGGCGCCGCCGAAGAGGTGTTCGGCCACTGCGCCGCGACCGTCGGCACGCCGGACGTGCTCGCCAACATCGCGGGCAAGGCCGGTGACCGGTCCGCGGGCGACACCAGCGACGAGGACTTCGAGTTCTTCGTGCGCACGAACCTGACGACGACGTTCGCGCTGTCCCGGCGGGCGGTCCAGGTGTTCGGCGGCGGCGGGGCGATCGTCAACACGGCCTCGTCGTTCGCGCTGACCGGGGTCGCGGGGTCGGCGCCGTACTCGGCGGCCAAGGGCGCGGTCGCGAGCTTGACCCGGCAGATGGCCGCCGACTACGGCCGGCGCGGCATCCGCGTGAACGCGGTCGCGCCCGGGCTGATCGAGACGCCGGCGACACGCGCGAAGATCGCGTCCGGGATCTTCGACGACCTGGTGACCCGCGCCCGGCCGCTGCCGAGGGTCGGCACCCCCGAGGACGTGGCGCGGGTCTTCGCGTTCCTCGCCTCCGACGAAGCCGCGTTCGTCACCGGGGTCACGATCCCGGTGGACGGCGGCTGGACCAGCACCCACTTCCGCGACTGAGTGCACAGCGAAGGGGGCCGCGGTAATCGCGGCCCCCTTCGCTGTCAGCGGGATCGGCGCTCGGCGATGGTCTCGTCGTTCGCCGCCCAATGCGTCGGCGGCAGTTCCCGCACCAGCACCCGCACGGACTCCCCCGGCACGCCCAGGCTCGTCACCACCGCGTGGTGGACCGCGGTGATCAGCTCACGCAGCTCCGCCTCGGTGCGTCCGGCCACCAGTGACACGTCGACGATCGGCATCCCGGTCACCGGCCCTGGCGAACGGGTTCGGCGGGTTCGGCGGCCGTGTCGCCGTCCAGGCTGACCTCGCCGAGGTCGACGCCCTTGGTCTCCGGCAACGTGAACAGCAGGATCACCAGTCCCAGCGCCATCGCGCCGACCGGATACCACAGGGCGGTGGTGAAGCTGCCGACCTCGGCGCTGATCGCGACCATCGTCGCGGGCAGCAGGCCACCGAACACGCCGACACCGAGCTGGTACGGGATCGACAGCGCGGTGGCGCGGATCCTGGTCGGGAACACCTCCGCCATCGCGGTCGCGGCGGGGCCCTGCGTCATCTGCGCGAGCGCGACCAGCGCCAGCAGCAGCAGCGCGACACCGAGCACCCGCCCGTCGAAGAAGTCACCGATCCCGTCGACCTTGATGGTGGTCGCCGACCCGTCCACCGGGTAGCCGGCCGCTTCGATGGCCGCCACGAGGTCGGTCTGCAACGACTCGCCGCCCGCGATCTCGGTGCCGTTCACCACGACCGTCGTCGGCCCGGACACGTCCTGCCGGTCGAACACGACCGAGTTGGCCTGCAGCACGTTGCGTGCCCGGTCGCAGTCCGAGGTGAACTCGGCCGTGCCGGCGGGGTTGAACTGGAACGAACAGTCGGCCGGGTCGGCCTTGATGACGACCGAGACGCTCTCCTGTGCCGCCGCGAGCGCCGGGTTGGTGGTCGACGTGATCGCGTCGGTGACGGGGAACGCGAGCAGCGCGGCGAGCCCGAGCCCGGCGAACAGCACCGGCCGCCTGCCGATCCGGTCGGACAGCCAGCACACGAACACGCACAGGAAGAACCCGATCAGCATGATCACCATGTAGATGGCGTTGACGGTGAACGAGTCGGCCTTCAGGTAGGTCTTCATCGTCGTCACCATGTACACGGTCGACAGGTAACCGATGAACGACTGCGCCGACGCCATCACGAACACGATCGCGATCATCCGCACCCGCGCCCGCGACCCGAACGCCTCCCGCAGCGGGGCCTTCGCCTGCGTGCCCTCCCGCTTCATCTTCAAAAACAGCGGGCTCTCGTTGAGCTTGCTGCGGATCCACACCGACAACGCCAGCGGCAGCACCGAGATGAGGAACGGCACCCGCCAGCCCCACGAGTCGTACGCCGCGGTGCCCACGATGGACTCCACGACGAGCTGCACCCCCAGCGAGAGGCTGAACGCGAGCGCGGTGGTGCCGGTGAGCCAGCCGACGAAGAACGAGCGCTGCCTGGCGGGCGCGTACTCGGAGACGTAGGTGACCGCCGCACCGAACTCGCCGCTGACCGCGAGCCCCTGCAGGATGCGGCACGTCACCAGCAGGATCGGCGCCGTGATCCCGATCTGCTCGGCGGTCGGCAGCAGCCCCACCGCGACGGTCGACACTCCCATCAGGACCAGCGTCATCAGGAACACGATCTTGCGGCCGACGAGGTCGGTGATCCGCGCGAACACCACCGCCCCGATCGGCCGGACGATGAACCCGGCGGCGAACGTGAGCAACGCGAACACGGTCTGCGCCGCGGACCCGTAGTCGCTGAAGAACTTGCTGCCGATGACCGGCACGAGCGCCCCGTAGAGGAAGAAGTCGTACCACTCGAACGCCGTGCCGACGGCCGACGCACCGACGACCTTGAGCTCCTGTTTGTTCATGGACGGTCTCCTCGAGCCAGCCGTGCCGCCCGCCACGTCGCGGGCGGCGGTTTGGAGCGACCGTAGGTCCGGTCGTGGCGAGAACAACGCACCCGTTTCCGGTGGCCGGAAACGACGGATGGTGTTACCTGGCCGAAACGTCCACAGTGGCGTCATGCCCGTGACCACGTGGACAGTCGAGCGGGCCGTCGGGGAACTGCGCGCTGCGGAGACCGGCCGCACCGCCCGTCGTCCCATCACCGACGACTGGCCGGAACTCGACCTCGCCACCGCCTACCAGGTGCAGACGGAGTTCGTGGCCGCCCGCGGCGAACGGGTGATCGGTGTCAAGCTGGGCCTCACGTCCCACGCCAAACAGCGGCGGATGGGCATCGACGCGCCTCTCACCGGCTGGCTCACCGACGGCATGGTCCTCGCCGCCGGTGCCCCGGTCCCGGTCGGCGAGCTGATCCACCCCCGGGTCGAACCGGAGATCGTCTTCACCCTGGGTGCCCGCCTGCGAGGCCCCGGCGTCACCCCGGCGACCGCCATGGCCGCGGTCAGCACCGTCTCGGCCGGGCTCGAGGTGATCGACAGCCGCTACCGCGACTTCCGCTTCACCCTGCCCGACGTGATCGCCGACAACGCGTCGTCGGCCCGCTTCGCCGTGGGCGACGTGACCCGCGATCCCCGCGAACTCGACCTCGCCCTGGAGGCCTGCGTGCTGCGCGAAGCAGGCGAGGTCGTCGACACCGCCACCGGCGCGGCCGTCCAGGGCCACCCGGCCAACGCGCTCGCGCTGGCCGCCAACGCACTCGCCGACCGCGGCCTCGCCCTCGAAGAAGGGTGGCTCGTCCTCACCGGCGGCCTCACCGACGCGGTGCCCTTCCGCCCCGGCCACCCGATCACCGCGGACTTCACCCACCTCGGCAGCGTCACGGTCGGCTGACCTGCTGAACGACCCCCGGCTCTGGTGGGTGCCCGTCGCCTCAATCCCGGGAGCGCGTGCCGTTCAGGAAGAAGCTCGCGGCGGTGGCGCTGGCTTCCTCCAGTCCCAGGCGGTGCTGCTGGTTGAGCGCGATCGCCTTCAGGATGGTGCCGGCGAGGAATTCGTAGAGGATCTCGACGGGCAGGTCGTCGCGCAGGACGCCGGTCTCGATTCCCCGGGCGAGGACGTCGTGGAGCGGGGCGGCGAGTTCTCCGTGTGCCGCTTCGAGTGTCGCCTGGTCGTTGGTGAGCACCGCATACCGGTCGCCGACGGCCACGAACGCGCGCAGGATCCGTTCGATCGCGTCTTCGACGGTCGCGCGTTCCAGGTTCGCGTCCGCGAGGCGTCGTGCCACGGCGTCAAGGGCGTCGGCCGTGAGGGCTTCGAGCAAGGCCTGGTCGTCGACGGAACTGGCCCCCGGGCCTGACCCTCGACGCGGCGAGCGGAGCCGTGTCCGGGACGCCGCCCCGCGCGGACAGCAGGCAGGTCACCGACGCGGCCGGGAAGGAGGCCACCGCGGCGTTCGTCTGGTTCGTTTTCCGCTGACCCGAAGAAGCGGTGCCACCCCAGGGACGGGGTGGCACCGCCGCCCATGGTCAGCTTTCCGCGGCGCAGAAGGTGTCGTCCGGCCGCTTCCCGCTCACCAGGTACTCGGTCACGAGCGCGTTCCCGCACTCGTTGGGCGTGAAGAGGTAGGCTCCGTGCCCGCCCTGGTCGATCGTGATCATCCGGGCGCGCTCGCCGAACGCCGCCCGCAGCTTGCGGGCCCCGGACAACGGCGTGCCCGGGTCACGCTGGTTCTGCACCATCAGCACGTTCGCCGGGCCGTGGCCGCTGATCCGCACCCGCGGCTCGGCGGGCGGCGCCCAGTACGCGCACGCCGCGATGTTCGCGCTCGCCGCGCCGATCAGCGGGTAGCGGATCCGGTCGACGGCCACGTCCAGCTGGTAGCTCGCGATCGAGCGCGGCCACGCCGAGTCGCCGCAGATCACCGCGAACCGGGACGCCAGCAGGTTTTCCACCCCGGTCACCGGTTCCGCCGGCGGCTTCGGGGCCCGGCCCTGCTCGAGCCCCTGCCAGTCCTCGGCCAGCTTCGTCAGGTCCGTCGAGTACAGGCCTTCGAACGTCAACCCGCGGAAGGTCGAGCCCGTGATGCCCTCGACCGGGGTGCGGTCCAGCCGCGCGGCCAGCTCGTGGAACTTGGCCGTCACCTGCGCGGGCGTCGTGCCGAGCCCGTACTCCGGGTGCTTCGCCGCGAAGGCCGCGAAGTCGGGGAACCGGTCCTCCATGCCCCGCCCGAAGCCGCGCATCGCGTCGATGTCGTAGCCGCCCGGACCGAGGCTGCTGTCCAGCACGATCCGGTCGCTGCGCTCGGGGAACAGCGTCGTGTAGACCGCACCCAGGTAAGTCCCGTAGGACGCGCCCAGGAACGACACCTTCGGCTCGCCGAGCGCCGTCCGGATGCGGTCCATGTCCCGCGCGGTGTTCGCCGTGGTGATGTACGGCAGCATCGATCCGGTCTCCGACCCGGCGCACTGCTCGGCTTCCCGCTTCGCGATCGCGGCTTGCTTCACGACGTCGGCCGGCCCGTTCGGGTACGGCAGGTTGCCGACCGCGATCTGCTCCGGCGTCAGGTCGCACGTCACCGGCGTGCTGTGCGCGACCCCGCGCGGGTCGAACCCGATGATGTCGTAGGAGTCGAGCACGTCCTGGGGCAGCTGCACGTACTTCAGCAGCTGCGGGTAGTCCAGGCCACCGCCGCCGGGGCCGCCCGGGTTGGTCAGCAGCACGCCCCGCCGCTTCTCCGGGTTCTTGCTCGGCAGGCGCGACACGGCGACGTCGATCGTCCGCCCGCCCGGGTCCCGGTAGTCCAGCGGGACGTTCACTGTCGTGCACTGCAGGTCCGGCGTCGGGAACGCCCCCGCCGGGCACGGTCCCCAGGTCAAGGTGCTCGGTGCGGCGGAGGCCGCGGGCACGGCGGTCGTCGCGCCGAGCACGGCGATCGCGGCCACCAGCAAAGCTTTGCGCATCGGAATTCCTTTCGTTCGCACCGCGCTCAGCGGCGCGGTTCCCAGCGGAAGAGCCGCGTCGCCAGCACGACCGCGACGAAGACCCAGGCCAGGGTCGGGGCGAAGAGGAGCAGGGAGCCGGCGGCCGGTTTCCCGCCGTTCCACGCGTCGAGCACCAGCTCGGCCGCCGAACCGCCGGGCAGCAGCCGCTTGAGCAGCGTCAGCTCGCCGGTGCCGGTGAGACCGACCCAGCCGGCCACCGCGATCACCCCGACGCTGATCGGCAGCGTGGTCACCTGCGCGTGTTCCGGCGAGTTCGTCAGCCCGGCCGTGGCCAGGCCGAGCGCGAGCATCATCACCACGGTGGCGACGACGGCGGCGGCCAGCAGCAGCGGGTTCGCCGGCTTCCCCGTGACCACGGCCAGCACCGCGAGCAGCACGGCGATCTGGACCACCGCGATCGCGGTGACCGGCAGCAGCAGTCCGCCGAGGATCGCGGCGTCCCCGGCCGCGGTCGAGCGCAGCCGCTTGAGGAACAGGTTCTGCCGGCGGGCGGCCAGCGTCGTCACCGTCGTGGTGTAGAGGCCGATGCCCAGCACGAAGAACAACGTCAGCGTCGCGATGTAGCCGAGGCTCCCCATTTCGGTGAAGGCGTCGTGCCGGGCGATGAAGAACGCGCTGAGCGCTGCCGGCAGCACCAGGGCGGTGACCAGCACGAGCCGGTTCCGGAAGAGCTGGATCAGCTCGCCGCGAGCGATCGTCAACACGGTTGCTCCTCTCAGGAGTTTTCGATGGCGCGGAAGACGTCGTCCAGCCGCGTCGGCCCGGCCTGCAGGTCGAGCAGCTCCACGGCCTGGTCCTGCGCCCAGGCGAGCAGCGTGTGCAGGTCCTTCTGCAGGCCGAAGGTCTCGACGAGGAACTTGCCGTCCACGCCCCGCGTGGCGAGAAGCGGCGGCGACGGCGCGTCGGCCGGGAGTCCGAAGTGGATGGTCGAGGGCAGCGTCCGGGTCAGCTCGGCGACGGTGCCCTCGCGGTGGAGGGCGCCCCGGTGCATGAGCCCGATGCGGTCGGCGCGCTGCTGGGCTTCCTCGAGGTAGTGCGTGGTGAGCACGACGGTCGAGCCGTCCTCGCGCAGCCGGTCGACGGCGTCCCAGAGCGCGTCCCGCGACTGGATGTCCAGGCCGGTGGTGGGCTCGTCGAGGAAGACCAGCTCGGGCGTGCCGTAGATGGCGGTGGCGAAGTCGAGCCGCCGCTTTTCCCCGCCCGAGAGCTGCCCGACTCTGGTGCCTGCCTTGCGGGTGAGGCCGGCCACGTCGAGCAGGCGCCCGACGTCGTCGTGCCGTCCGGTGAGCCGCCCGACCAGCCCGACGGTCTCGCGCACGGTCAGGTCGGCGGAAAACCCGCTTTCCTGCAGCATGATCCCCACCCGTGGGCGGACGGCGGCGCGGTCGCGGGGGTCCTTCCCGAACACCCGCACGGCGCCCGAGCTGGGCGCGCGGTGCCCTTCGACTGTCTCCAGGGTCGAGGTCTTGCCGGCGCCGTTCGTACCGAGCAGGGCGTACAGCTCCCCGCGATCCACTTGGAACGAAAGGTCCGTCACGGCGGGGAAGCCGCCGTAGGTGAGGGTGAGGCGATCGACGTCGATGACCGGTGTCGTGGACATGCCTCGAATTCCAGCGTGGACCGGCGCGGCCCGGCAGTGCGGCGGCGTCACCCGGATACATGACGTGGTGTCACTGGTGGTGCCCGCTCAGCTGGATACGCTCGGCTGGTGGAGGTGCCGACGATCGCGCGCCGGACGTCCTGGACCGGCGGGAAGGTCCAGGAACGCCTGCGCCGGCTGAACCTGATCACGACCGTCCCGCCACTGGCGCTCGTGGGCGTGTTCCTACTGCTGGTGAGCGCCCGGTCCGGGTGGCACGTCGTCATCCAGGTCGTAGGGCTGCTCGCAGCGCTGGCGACGGCCGAACGCTGGACCGCGGGTGACTACCTCCGCGTGGCGCGGCCGAGCCTGGTCGTCACCGCGGTGGTGTGGCTGGCCGGGTCCCTGACCGACGACACGGCCGCGTTCTTCGGGCTGTCCGTCGTGGGGTCGTACCTCATCCCGCCGCTGCCCCGCCGCCGGCTCGCCGCGCTGGCCGGGCTGACGGTCCTGATCGCGGGGCTGGGCGCGGCCAACGTCCTCGTGCACGACGACCGGATCGGCTGGCGGCTGTTCCAGTTCGCCGCCGTGCCCGCGGCAGCGACGCTGGTCTCGACCGCGTTCATGTTCGCGAGCCAGCGCTTCTTCGACCTGATCGCGGAGCTCGAACAGTCCCGCGAGCGCGACGCCGACCTCGCCGTCACGCGGGAGCGGGTGCGCTTCGCGTCCGACCTGCACGACATCCAGGGGCACACCCTGCACGTGGTGAAGCTGAAGGTGGCGCTGGCCGAGAAGCTGCTGGACCGCGAACCGGATCGGGCGCGCGAGGAACTGCGTGAAGTGCACGAGCTGGTCGGCGACACCATCGTCCAGACCAGGGAACTCGCCCACGCCCAGCGGCGGCTGAACCTGTCCGCCGAGCTGGAGAACGCCAAGAACCTCTTCGAGGCCGCGGGGATCCACGTCCGCGTCACGCGCAAGTCCGAAGTGGACGCCACGGCGGGCGACCTGCTCGGCCAGGTGCTGCGCGAGACGACGACCAACATCCTGCGGCACGCCGAAGCCCGCCATGTGGGGATCACGCTCACCCGGCGCGGGATCGCGATCGTCAACGACGGCGCCCCGGACACCGGCCCGCTCGAGCTCGGCGGGCTCGCGGTGCTCCGGCAGCGCTTGGCGGAGCACGGCGCCGAGCTGGAAGTCTCGCACTCCGGTGGCCGTTTCCGCACCGCGGCGGCCTTCCCCGCGCCGAAGGAGGCCCGACGATGACGACGGTGGTGCTCGCCGACGACGAAGCCCTGCTCCGCAAGGCGCTGGCCGCGCTGCTGCCGCTGGAGGACGAGATCACGGTGCTGGCCGAGGCCGACGACGGCGAAACGGCGGTCGCGGCCACCCTCGAACACCGGCCGGACGTGCTGGTCATCGACCTCGAGATGCCCCGCGTGGACGGGCTCGGCGCGGTCGAGGAGATCCGCCGGGCCCGGCCGGAGCAGGTGATCCTGATGCTGACCCGCCACGCCCGCCCCGGCGTGCTCCGCAAGGCGCTGAAGCTCGGCGTCCAGGGCTTCGTCAGCAAGGCGGCCGAACCGGCCCACATCACCTCGGTGATCAAGACCCTGCACGCGGGCAAGCGCTGGATCGACCCGGACGTCTCGGCCCTCGCCGTCGTCGACGACTGCCCGCTGACCGACCGCGAGCTGGACGTGCTGCGCGCGACCCGTGAGGGTTTTTCGGTGGCCGACATCGCCGGGCAGCTGCACCTCGCGGAGGGCACGGTCCGCAACTACCTGTCCAACGCGATGCAGAAGACCCAGACCCGCACCCGCCACGAAGCGGCCCGATACGCCCGTGAGCACGACTGGCTGTAGCCGAATGGCGGGAGCGGCTCGTGCACGCCGCCGTCCGCCTGGCACAGCGCGGCAGCCTCGCGAGCATCGCCGCGGAGAACACCGTCCGCGCGGAGTTCCCCGCGCTCGCCGACCGTCGCTCGCCCGGCCGGCTACATACGTGTGGGCCGAACAGTATGTCCGGTTTCTGACGGATGTCACGACGAGGTGATGGGCAACATCGCTACCCGCGAGAACGCGGGTTGATCAGCATTGCTGGCATGACGAAGCAGACCACCCCGGCCGTGACCGTGACCGATCCCGACGCCCGCGAGAAGCTGCACATCGCCCGGGTGCTGCTTGGCGGCTACGCGGCCGTGAGCGTGCTGACCCTGCTGGCGATCGTGGTGTTCAGCGGCGATCCCGGCATCGTCACCGATGCGGTGTGGATCCGTGGCTCGATCCTCGCCGTCGCTTCGCTGGTCACCTTCGCGCTCGGGGTGTCCATGGCCAAGGGTTCCCGGAGCAGCCACCGCAGGGTGCGGATCATCGCGCTGGCGCAGGTGGTGGCCATCATCGTGATCGAGTGCGTTCCCGGCGCCTTCCCGGTCTGGTTCAAGATCGAGAACGGGGTGTGCGGAACGCTGCTGATCATCGTCGTCCTGCTCACGTTCGCCCGGACCGTGCGCACCACGTTCGCGGCCCGGTGATCACGACATCCGCGAGAGCCGGGCGGGCTGTCGGTACGGTCGTCGGCGTGGAGGAATCGCGCGGCAGGGACGAGTGGCGCCGGCTGCTGCTCTCGCTGGGCATGCTCTGCTATCCGTTCCTGACAGCCGTGGGTGTCGCCCAGTACACGCGCGGTTTCGGTCTCGTCGCCGGTTACCTGCTGCTGGTGGGGGTCTCCGCCTGCTACCTGGGCATCGTGGTGGCCTCGATGCGATCGGCGTGGCGGGCCTACTGGTGGTTGCTGGCGGGGATGACGGTGCTGGCGGTGCTGGTCGCGCCGCTGGCCCACGAGAACGTGCTGATCCTCGCCGCGGTGATCGTGCCGTCTGCGGCGGCGCGTGTCAGCGGCCGGACGGCGGTGGTTCTCGTGGTTCTGGGCGCCGCGGCGTGCGTCGTGGTGCCGATGGCGGTGCCCGGCTGGAGCGCCGACCCGGCCGGGTACTTCGCGGTGGCCGTCGTGTTCACCGCGCTGCTGGTCCACGCCTTCAGCCGCACCGCGACGGCCAACCAGCAGCTGCGCGAGGCCAGAGCGGAAGTGGCCAGGCTGGCCTCGGAGGCCGAGCGCAACCGGATCGCCCGGGATCTGCACGACCTGCTCGGCCACTCCCTCACCGCCATCACCGTGAAGAGCGGTCTGGCCCGGCGGCTGGCCGTCGGCGCACCTCCCGCGGCGCTGGCCGAGATGGAATCGGTGGAGCAGCTGGCCCGCCGGACGCTGGCCGACGTCCGGGCCGCGGTGTCCGGATACCAGGACGTCACGCTCGCCGGCGAGCTGGCCCGCGGCCGGGAACTGCTGCGGGCGGCCGGGGTCACCGCCGACCTGCCCACGGCCTACGACGCGGTGCCACCGGAGCGGCAGGAACTGTTCGCCTGGGTCCTGCGGGAAGGGGTGACGAACGTGGTGCGGCACGCACGGGCCGACCGGTGCACGGTCGAGCTGACCGCGACCTCCGTCGAGGTGCGCGACGACGGGGTCGGCGGCCCGGCTGGCGCCGGGTCCGGGCTGACCGGCCTGCGCGCCAGGGTGGCCGCGGCCGGTGGAGTGCTGACCGCGGGCCCGGCATCGCCCCGCGGGTGGTCGCTGCGGGTGGAGGCGCCGGCATGACGATCCGGCTGCTGCTGGCCGACGACCAGGAACTGATCCGGCAGGCCCTGCGCGTACTGCTCGACCTGGAGCCGGGCTTCGAGGTCGTCGCCTCGGTCGGCCGCGGCGACGAGGTGACGGCCGCGGCTCTGGAACACCGGCCCGACGTCGCGCTGCTGGACATCGACATGCCCGGGCTGGACGGGCTCGCGGCGGCCGCGGTGCTCACCGCGCAGGTGCCCGGCTGCCGCGTGATCATCCTGACCACCTTCGGCCGCACCGGTTACCTGCGCCGGGCCATGGAGGCGGGCGCCGCCGGGTTCGTCGTCAAGGACGCCCCGGCCGACACGCTCGCCGACGCCATCCGGCGGGTGGCGGCCGGGGAACGGGTGGTGGACCCGGCGCTGGCCGCGGCCACCCTGGCCGCGGGCGAGTCGCCACTCACCGCCCGCGAACGTGACGTGCTCATCGCCGCCCGCTCCGGGGCCACCGTGGCCGAGATCGCGGCCCGGCTGTACCTCGCCGAGGGCACCGTGCGGAACTACCTGTCCGGAGCCACGACCAAAACCGGCACCCGCAACCGGATGGAAGCCCTGCGGGTGGCCGACGAGCGCGGCTGGCTGTGACCGCACCGCACTCGCACCGCCTCCAGAGCCTGAGCTGACTTCCGCGCGGCCGGCCGAGGTACCGCACGTTGCCCTTACAACTCGTTTCAAAAATGATCGGCGCGTCTGCTGGCCGTAGTTGATCAAGTGTGGGCATGCTGATGTGGTGCTTGAGAAGTTGGTTCCCGACAGTCTGTGGCAGCGGGTGGAGCCGTAGCTGCCACCGAGGCCTGTGCGGCGGAGTCGGTATCCGGGTCGGTTGCCGGTGGATGACCGGGCGGCGTTGGCGGGGATCGTGTTCGTGCTCAAGACCGGGATCTCGTGGCGGGAGCTGCCGCGTGAGGTGTTCGACTGCTCCGGGGTGACCTGTTGGCGTCGGTTGCGGGACTGGACCGAGGCCGGGGTGTTCGACGCGGTGCACAAGCTCTTGCTTGACCAGCTGCGAGCGCTGGATCGGCTCGATCTGGATGTGACGGTGGTGGATGGGTCGCATTTACGGGCGTTGAAAGGGGGGAAGCGACGGGCCCCTCGCCCGTCGATCGGGCTCGGCTCGGTTCCAAGCACCATGTGATCACCGACGGCAACGGTATTCCGCTCCTGGTGTCTGTTACTGGTGGCAACCGGCACGCACGCAGCTCATACCGCTGGTCGAGGCGCTTCCAGTGATCCGCGCGAAACGCAGTCTACGGATCCGCTGGGAACGCCGAGCCGACATCCACCTTGGCCTCATGCACCTGGCCTGCGTCCTCATCTGCTACCGCAAGCTGCCGACTTCATTATGAAACCAGCTGTTAATCCCTTGGCCGCGGGTTCGAGCCCCGCCCGGCCCACCGGTTCTGACCAGCGACAACAAGATCAGACGCACGATGCTCTCAGCGCGCGGTCGGGCTCGAGCCCGGTGACTGGCCGATGACCAGGCTGCGCATCGTGCGCCGGGGTGAGGCGGTCGCGCCAGAAGGTGGTGGCGACGTTCCGCGCGAAGCGTGGCCGATCGGCGGGCCCTCAGAGTAACCGGTGGGATCAGCGGCGGGCCGTGGTGGTGCCGGGCACGGGATCGGGAACCGAGATTCCCGGTGCGCTCAGCACGGTCGGGTGCGTCGTGATGGTGCGTTCGATCGTCGCCGCGCAGTCCCGCAGGCGTGGGAGTATCGAGCCGAACAGGGTTTCGTCGTCGATCTGTCCGGTGGGGGTGCCGATCGTGACCGCGGCGACGACCGCACCGGCCGCATCGTGAAGCGGCACCGCGACGCTGCGGACCCCTTGTTCGAGCTCCTGGTCGTTCAACGCCCAGCCGCGTTCGCGCGCCTCGGCCACGGCGGCGGCCAGTTCGCCGCGGTCGGTGCAGGTGCGAGCGGTGTAGGCAACCGGCGGGAAACGGTCGAGGTACTCGACCAGCTCGCCGGGGGTGAGCCCAGTCAGCAGCGCACGGCCGACCGCGGACGCGGTGGCTGGCACCCGGGTGCCGGGTGCCAGCCTGATCGACATCACGCTCCGAACCGCGGCGCGGGCGACGAACACGGCGCTGTCGCCGTCGAGGACGGCCAGCGAGCACGAGTGCTCGACGGCCTGTGCGGTGTCCTCGAGGTAGGGCTGCACCAGCTCGGGGAAGGTCGCCGAGGCGACCGTCGCGTAGCCGAGTTCGAGGACCTTGGCGGTCAGCCGGTACCGGCTGCCGGTGGACTCGACGTAGCCGAGGGACGCGAGCGTGCGCAGCAGCCTGCGTGCTGTCGCCCGGTCGAATCCGCAGCCGGCCGCGACATCGGTGACGGACAGTTCGGCCCGCTCGGCGGAGAAGCAGGTCAGGACGTCGAGGGCCCGGTCGAACGTGCGCACGAAGGGGCCGAGGGCGCGCGCGCCGTCACCTTCGGCCATGCCCCGTGCCTTTCGATCAGTTGCTGTCCGTTGCTACCGACATTTCACCACGCTCGGGTGCCGGGTCGGCACTCCGGGTTTCCGGGCTGGCGAAGACAGCGGCGGCGGACGCGAGCGCCGTGCCGACGACGAACACCCCCACGGCCCAGTAGGAGCCGGCCGCGGCGAGCAGGGCCGTGGCGATCAGCGGGGTGAAACCGGCGAGCGGGTCCGAGGCCGACCGGGCGAGGTTCACGCCGCTGTTGCGTACCCGCGGCTCGAACATTTCGGCGAGGTAGGCACCGGACACCGACAGCGCGATCTTGACGCCGATCCCGTAGGTCAGCACCAGCGCCAGCACCACGAGCGCCGGGTTGCGGGTCTGGAGCAGCCAGAAGAAGGGAAACCCGAGCGCCGCGACGAGCAGCAGGCCGGTGAGGAACACCGGGCGGCGCCCCCACCGGTCGGCACACCGGCCGGCGAGCGGGATCACGGCGAGTCCGACGAGGTTCGCGATCAGGACGCCGGTCAGGGCCGGCGCGGCGGGCATGTGCAGTTCGCTCGTGCAGTAGGAGATCGCGAACACGTTGAAGATCTGGCCGCCGACAGCGTCGGTGCACCGCGCCAGCGCGGCGAGTCCGACGTGCTTGCGGTGCGTCGTGAACAATTCGCGGATCGGACTGCGGGCCACCGCTCCGGACTTGCGGAGCTCGGTGAATTCGGGCGATTCGTCGACCCGCAGCCGGATGTAGAGGCCCACGAGGACCAGGGCGAACCCGACCAGGAACGGGACGCGCCAGCCCCAGGCGAGGAACGCGTCCCTGGGTAGCCCGGACAGCGCGGCGAAGACCCCGGTGCCGAGCAGGATGCCCAGCGACACGCCGAAGGCCGGCGTGCTCGACAGCAGACCGCGCCGTCGCGCGGTCGAGTACTCGGCGCTCATCGTGATGGCCGTGCCGTACTCGGCTCCGGCGCCGATGCTCTGCAGCAGCCGCAGGAGGACGAGCAGAATCGGCGCGAGCGCGCCCACTTGCGCGTAGGTGGGCAGCAGGCCGATGCACCCGGTGGCGACGCCCATCAGGATCAGGCAGATCACCATCACGTTCTTGCGCCCGATGGTGTCGCCCCACCGTGCGAGCACAACACCGGCGACGGGACGGAGGACGAAACCGATCGCGTAGGTGGCGAACGCGGCGAGCGTTCCGGCCAGTGCGCTCGATGTGGGGAAGAACAGCGCACCGAACACGAGTGAGGTCGCGGTGCCGTAGATGTAGAAGTCGTACCACTCCAGGACGGTGCCGATGAGGTTCGAGGCGATCGCGCGGGTGCGGCCGCGGGTGGACGGTTGGGTCATCGTTGACCTCCAGGTTCAGTCGTCGGTCGGGGCTGGGTCAGGAGCGGGTCTTTTCGGGAAGCGGCGCGGCCAGCGGTGGCGGATCGACGATCGCGCCCTGGCCACGCAGCACCGCGCGGATCCGGTCGGCGGGTACGAGGCGCGGGAGCACACCGACGTCGGCGGCGAGCGCGGCCGCGACACCGGCGGCGTGACCGGTGGCCATGGCGGTGCCCATGTGCCGCGCCGCGCCCATCGCGGCTTCGGTCGCGGACAAGCAGCGGCCCGCGACAAGCAGGCCTTCGACCTCCTGCGGCAGGAGGCTGCGGTAGGGCACTGAGAACGGAGCGGGCGGTTCGACGAGCCGGAGGCCGCTGGCATTGTCGTGCACGTCCAGCGGACCGCCCGCCTGCGCGATGGCGTCGGAGAACTGGGTCCCCGTCACGACATCCGTTTCGGTGAGCAGGTAGTCGCCGACGATCCGCCACGTCTCCCGCACTCCGATCCAGGGCGCGAGTGCCGAGAGGTGAGCACGTTCGAATCCGGGCACGGCGCGCCGCAGGAAGGACAGCACGGAAGACACCTGCCGGCGGCCGGCGATTTCGGCCTGGGTCAGGTCCTGGCTGTCCGCTCCGTCGAGACCGGTGACCCTGGTCATCAGGATGAACGCGTCGTTACCGTGGGGAGCGCTCACCACCGACAGCAGCTGCTGGGCCAGTTCACCGGTCTCGACCCCGAGCCTGGCCAGCCGCCGCTTCTCGGTCCTGTCGAGTGCCCGGAACCGCTGAGTATCCACATTGGACATACGAGCCATCATCGTCATGGGCTGGCGTTCGCGCCGGTCCTCTGCCGAGTTCTCGGTGCGGCACCCGCAACGACGGCTCACCACGGCGTTACCCGTCGCGTCGACGACCGCCGGTGCGCTGATCGCCTCCGGTTCGTACAGTCCCTGCGTCACCAAGCCGTGCACCGCGCCGTCCCGCAGGACCGGGCTGACGGCTTGGGTGTGCAACCGCACCTCGATCCCCGCTTCGCGCACCATGTCGTCCAGAACCAGCTTGAGCACCTCCGGGTCGAAGGGGAAGGTGCGTACCCGCAGCGGGGTCTCGCTGGCCTCGGCCAGCACGTAGGGCGTGAAGCCGGTAGCGCCACCCGCGCTGACGAGCCGCTCGGTGATCTCCTTGCCGATTCCGCCGCCGACCAGCACATCGCGCCAGTAGAAGCCCATGAAACTCGCGACCATCGCACCGGTCGCGGTGCCGCCGAGGAACGGCCCGCGTTCGACGAGCACCACCTTGGCACCGGCGCGGGCCGCGGCGATCGCGGCGCAGAACCCGGCGGGCCCTCCGCCTGCGACGACGACGTCGGCCGTGGTCCGCACGTGGAGCTCCGCGTCCGGCACCCGCACGGTGCGCTCCGCCGAAAACCGGGGCAGTGATGTCATGTGGAAGTTCCTCCTGCGAGTCGTCGGATCGTCACCGCGGCGTGCCGGACGGCCAGCGCCGACCAGCCGCCGTGGCCGGCGGCGTCGCCGACCGCCACCACGGTCTTTTCCGGCGCGACGGCGCGGACTTCGGCGGCGAAGCCGCCGGGGTCACCACCATCTACCGAAGCCAGGACGGGGCCGGGCGCGGCCAGCACCCCGGTGTTCCCAGCCATGTCGCGAATGTGGACGCGGTCCGGCTCGATCGCGGTCACCACCATGTCCATGACCAGGCGGACCCTTGCGTTGCCGCGGAGCCTGGCCAGCGGCAGGACCTTCGCTCTGGCACCGACGTCGGACGCGGGTTCCGGTTCGGCGCCGATGAGCGTCACCTTGGCGCCCGCGGCCGCGAGGTGGTCGGCGACGGCCGTACCGTCGCGATCCGCTCCCCACACGACGTACTCGTCGTCGGGTTCGCGGTCCAGCCCCGTCGCGAGCCAGTCGAGCAGGTCCTGGGGCCGTGCAGGCGAGACGCCCGGCACGTCGGGCACCGTCCTGGCCGTTCCGGTCGCGAGGATGACGGTGGTCTCCGGCCGCGCGGCGATATCGGCGGGCGACAGGTCGGTCTGCAGCTCGATCGCCACACCTGCCATGGCCAGTTGCTCGCGGTACCAGTCGATGACGCGCGGGTACTCGGGGTACTCGTGCAACCGTGCGGCGAGTCCGAACGCCCCGCCCAGCGCCGGGCGGCGATCCACGAGCCTGACGCGGTAACCGAGCGTGGCCGCGGTTCGTGCCGCCTCCAGCCCGGCAGGTCCTGCCCCGACGACGAGGACGTCATCCGCCCGCCGGGTCGCGGTCGCCGCGACCGGAAGCGGCCCCGCGGCCTCGGGCGCGACGGCGCATCCGACGGGTTCGCCGGTGCGCAACGCATCTGCGCAGTAGTTGCAGGCGATACAGGGACGCGGGCGCCGGCCTGCGAGCACCTTATTCGTCCACTGTGGATCCGCATGCAGGGCGCGACCGAGCGTGACGAAGTCGGCCTGCCCGGCGACGAGGATCCGGTTCGCGGTCGCTTCGTCGACGATCCGGCCCGCGACACCGACCGGCGGGCCCAGCCGCCGGAAGCCGGCGGCCGTTTCCGCGTTCAGACCGCGTGGTAACTCACCGGAGGGAGTGATCCACTGCCCCGCCTCGTAGCAGCCCGCGGACACGTCGACGAAGTCCAGTGCGGACACACCGGCCCGCGCCAGGATGGCGATCGTGGATTCGGCGTCAAGGCCGTCCGGCAGCCCCTCGTGGGCGGAGACCCGGATACCGACTGCGGTGCGGGGTACGGCTGCCCGCACCGCCGTGATCACCTCACCGAGGAACCGGGCCGGGTCGCCGTACTCGTCAGCGCGCCGGTTCGTCCTCGGCGACAGGAACTGCGCGAGCAGGTAGCCGTGGGCCGCGTGCAGCGAGATCACATCCGCACCCGCCTCGGCGGCGCGGCTCGCGGCCCCGGCAAAGCGGGACACCAGGTCCGCGATGTCGTCGTGGTCGAGTTCGGTGGGCAGATCGCCCTGCACCACTTCGGCGACGACCGGCGACGGTGCGACGGGGGTGTACCCGCTCACAGCGGATCTGGCGATCCGCCCACCGTGCACCAGCTGCACACCGAACAGCGCGCCCGCCCCGTGCGCGGCGTCGGCCAGCCTCCGCAACCCCGGGATCGCGGCGTCCTGGTCGACGGCGAGCTGGCGTGGCCGGACCCGGCCGTCGGCACGGACATAGGAGGCCTCGGCGTAAACGAGTGCCGTCCCGCCCGCCGCGACCGCGGCGACGCGCTGCACGTAGTGGTCTGACGGCACACCGTTGCGGTCGCAGTAGTTGCGTTCCATCGGGGCGGCGACCACGCGGTTGCGCAACCTGACCGGACCGAGTCGCAGCGGAGACGCCAGCCGGGGCTCAGCCATGTCCGGCCACCTCGATGAGGATCTTGCCGAGGTTCGGATCCCCGTCGTGCGCGAGCACGAACGCTTCCGGCACTCGCTCGAGTGCGAACCGGTGGGTGATCAGGTTCTCGACGAGGGTCCGGTGCCTGGCCACGAAGTCGATCGCCGCCGGGAACAACGCCCGGCTGTTCCGGCTGCCGACCAGGTCGAGCTCCTTGTAGGGCAGCAAGCTCATCGACAGCCGCGCCTCCGCGGTGGAAATCCCGACCGCGACGACCCGCCCGGCGCTGACGACCAGGTCGAGCGCGGTGGCCAGCGCGCTCGGAGCCCCGGTCGCCTCGATGACGACCGATGGTCCTTCGCGTTCCGCCCACTCGACGATCTCCACCCCCGCACCATCGGTGGCCGCCCGGGCGAACTCGGCACCGAACCGCCGGGCCCGTTCCGCCCGGTGAGGTTCACGGTCGATCGCGGCCACCCGCACGCCGCGATCGGCCAGTGCACGTGCCGCCAGCAGGCCGATCGGCCCGCACCCCAGCACCAGGGCGAACGCTCCCGCTCGGGCGTGCGACCTCGCCACGGCCTGCAAGGCGATCGCGGTGGGCTCGACCATCGCCGCGGTCGGAGCCGTCAGGCCAGGCGCGGCGTGGACCCGGTCCGCAGGCACCACGATCGTCTCGGTCAGCGCGCCGTCGAGATGCACGCCGAGCACCGAGCTACGCGCGCAGGCGTTCGGCCGGCCATTCCGACAGGCGTAGCAGCGGCCACAGGACAGAGCGGGTTCGACCACCACCAAGTCGTCACCGGCCCGGCCGGCGATTTCGTGGCCCTGCACGAGCGGCAGCGACGCGGCCGGGTACTCACCCGCCCAGATGTGCGCGTCGGTACCGCACACCCCGACGGACTCGACGGACACCAGCACCTCGCCGTTGCCGGCCGCCGGGACCGGCCGTCGCTGGATCTCAACGCGCAGCGGGCCTGTGGTCACGGCCGCCCTCACTGGTTGCGCCCTCTGCGCACGTTCGTTCTCATAGCGCCCGAGTATGACTAGCTCGATCGCGAAACTCAAGGACCGGTTCTGCGTTCAACCAGGGGGGCTATATTGGTGCACGATTGTGCGCAAAGCGCGCACGCGAGCCAGAAGGGCAGGCGAGCGGAATGGCCGAAGACCGAGCAGAACCGGAAGTCCTCGCTTCGGTCGAACGCGGGCTCGCCGTGCTGAGGGCGTTCCGGCCCGAACAGACCGCGATGACGCTCAGCGAGGTCGCCAAGGCCAGCGGCCTCGACCGGGCCTCCGCCCGGCGCTTCCTCCACACCCTGCTCGCGCGGGCCTACCTGCGCGCCGACGGCCAGCAGTTCCGGCTGCATCCGTCCGTGCTGGAACTGGGCAACGCCTACCTCGAGGCGCTGCGGCTGCCGCGGATCGCGCTGCCCCATCTGAGGAGCCTGTCAGCGCGGTTCAACGAGCCGGTTTCCATGGCCGTGCTCGACGGGGACCAGGCCGTGCACGTCGCGCACGTGCCCAGCAATCGCCTGATGGCCGCCATCGCGACCATCGGGAGCGCGGCGCCCGCCCACCGGAGCGCTCTGGGGCGAGCACTGCTCGCGGGTAAACCCGATGAGTGGCTGGACGGCTACCTGGCCGCGGGCCGGTCGGGCACACCGGATGATCAGCCGGACCCCGCGGCACTCCGGGCCGACATCGCCACCGTGCGGCGAACCGGGTGGCTCACGACCGGCAGCGAGGCCGGCGTTCGCTCGATCGCGGCCCCGGTCCGCGACACGACGTCCACCATCGTCGCCGCCATCGGCATTTCCAGCCACGCCGACCGGGTGAGCGAGTCCACGCTCGTCGACACCATGCGGCCGGCGCTGCTCGAAGCCGTCGATCACATCCAACAGGCCTACACGCGAGGAGAAGACGATGCGGATCGTCCATGACGCGCTGGTTCGCGTGGAGGTCGACGACCTGGACTCCGCCCTCGGGATCTACCGCGCGCTCGCCGGCACGGACGACGTGACACGGTTCCGCTCCGGCGACATCGACCTGGCCTGGGTGGGGCGATTCCTCCTGCTTGCCGGCCCCACCGCCGAACTGGCCCGGGTTCGCCGGACCGCCACCCTGCTGGTGGAAGACATCGACGCGGCCAGGACACTCGTCGCGGGCAGTGGCGGGGAGATCCTGGAAATCCCCTCCCCCGGACCCAACGGCGCACGCATGATCGCCCGGCACGCGGACGGAGCCGTCTTCGAATACATCGAAACCCCGAGGCGCGACGGAATTGTTTGATGGATGACCCCGTCGACGATCCGGACCCCGGGAAGTCCTGTGCCGGAAGTACCTGGACGCGGGAGCAGATGCGCATGACGATCTTGTGGCAGCGGTATGAGCTGCGTGCTGTCGTGCCGGTTGCCACCAGTAACAGACACCACGAGCGGAATACCGTTGCCGTCGGTGATCACATGGTGCTTGGAACCGAGCCGAGCCCGATCAACGGGCGTGGTCGAGGCGCTTCCAGTGATCCGGGGGAAACGCAGCCGGCCTCGTCAGCGCCCGCGCTGGCTCTACGGCGACCGCGGCTATGACTACGACCATCACCGCAAGACCCTGCGAGACAAGGGCATCGTCCCGCGAACCGCTCGCAAGAACACCGCTCGCAAGAACACCGCTCACGGCACCCGTCTCGGCAAGACCAGATGGGTAGTTGAGCGGATGTTCGCCTGGCTGCACCAGTTCAAGCGTCTACGGATCCGCTGGGAACACCGAGCCGACATCCACCTTGCCTCATGCACCTGGCCTGCGTCCTCATCTGCTACCGCAAGCTGCCGACTTCATCATGAAACCAGCTGTTGGGTGAGTCTTGAGATTGTCCAGAACCGCACTCGGTCCCGTCCTGGGCGATAGGAACACGCTGTAGCTCCGGCACATGCTCAGGTAGTCCAGCCGCCGCTGAGCGGCCGATGGCGTGGCCAGGCGGCTCGATCCCGGCCAGCCGACGGTGCCATGTTTCGGATCGTCTGCGGCCCGAACACCGCCGACACATACCGCCACCCGAGCTCACAGCGGTACCGGTGAACGATTCCCTCCACCACCGCCCGCGCATCCGAAAACGGACGCCCCGGCAACGGGACAGGGACCTGCAAGGTGAGGCCCGTTATGTGGGCGTCCGCTGGGTGGCACTCGCCTTGTTCCGATCCCTTTCAGCGAAGCATCAGGTCGGCGGCCGCCCAGCTGGACAGCTACCGTGATCGCCTCGGTTCAGGCGATGGTGTTCGTTCTCCCCCGAACCCACCGAGTGTTCGATCAGCGCGAGCGGAGTCCTCGTCCGGGTCGGCGACCGGTGGGAGGGCGCGGACGGCCGGCCTGCTGCTCACGGTGCCAGCGCGGTGCGGACGAATGTGCCTGCGCGTGTCATGGCGGCGTCGGCCTCGTCCCACGAGGCGGCGAACGACTGGAAGACGTGTGTCGCCTCAGCGGTGACGTCGAGCGTCACCGACACGTCAGCCGCCACGAGTCGTGCTGCGAGCCGGGTGGAGTCGTCCAGCAGCACCTCGTGGGAGCCGACTTGGATCAGTGTGGCCGGCAGGTCGCGGAGGTCCGCGAACAGCGGGCTGTGCTGTTCCGCCCTGGATTCGTCGCCGACGTAGTCGCGCACACGGCGTTCGAGGGCGGTGCGGTTGACGATGAAGTCCGCCTCGGCCCTGGTCGTCATCGAGTCGCCGCTGAGCGTGAGATCAACCCACGGCGAGAACAGCAACGCCGCGGCGGGCATCGGATCGCCGGCCGAGGACAGAGCAGCCAGCAGCCCGAGTGCGATTCCGCCACCGGCCGACTCGCCGGCGACCACGACCCGTCGCGCGTCGACGCCGGAGGCGATCAGTGCCCGGTAGGCGCGTACCGCGTCGTCGGTAGCGGCAGGGGCGGGATGCTCGGGAGCCAAGCGGTAGTCGATGGTGATCACCCGCGTGTGTGACCGGCGCGCGAGGTCGGCGACGATCCCCAGGGAACTGCGTGCAGACCCGAGGACATACGCCCCGCCGTGGAAGTACAGGACGGTACCGGCACTGGCCTGGTTCGCAATTTCCACCAGGAGACCGGAGACCGTGTCGTAGCGGACTTCGGTGACGATGACGTCCTCGGGGACAGGGTGGTGGGACAACACCTGCTCGAACAGGACGCGCTGTTCGTGGACCGCACCGCCGAGATCGAGGGGTGACGACTCGCGAAGCTGCCGGATGGCCTCTCGCTGCTGGCGGCTCATGTTTGCTCCATACGCTTGTTCATGGGCGGGACGACGGTTGAGGGGGGTTCAGACGGACCATCGAGCAGGTGCTGGGTGAGCGACACCAAGATCGGTGCCGACTACGTGCGCTTCCCGGTCACCGAGGACGTCCAAGCCGGCCGGGGTGCGACGTCGCACCAGATCGCGCGGGTGTGCGGGACGCCGCCGTGCCACAGCAGCACGGCCGGCCCATGCCCGAGCGTTTCCGCGGCGAGTTCGACCCCTTCGATCGGTATCCGATGCGCGGTCGCGCCGGGAAGGTGAGGTGGTGGCGCCAGCTGGTGCACAGACACTCTCCGTGGTTATGATCCGAAACGTGGTAACCATAGGAGACTTATCGTGAGCAGCAAAGAAGGCACTTCTCCGACACCAGGTGACGCCACGGTAACCGCCTCTGGTCAGGCGAACCTGTTCGATCCGCTGTGCCCGACGCGGCTCCTGCTCGACCGGGTGGGGTCGCGCTGGACGACCATGGCGGTGCTGTCGCTGGCCGCCGCCGACGGCGAGTTGCGGTTCGCCGAGTTGAAGCGCGAGATGGCCGGTGTGTCGCAGAAGATGCTGGCGCAGACCCTCAGATCGCTGGAACGAGACGGACTTGTCGATCGTCGGGTCGAGGCGAGCAAGCCACCACGGGTGTACTACCGACTCACCGCCCTGGGCACGACGCTCGTCGCGCCGCTGCGGGGCCTGCGAGCGTGGGCCGAGCAGCACATGCCCCAGGTCCAGCACAACTGCTCCAAGTTCGACGCCGCCGACCGCCCTGACCGCCACGGTTGACACCCGCGCACGGAACTCGTCGGCGGTTTTGTGGGCGGCGCCGGAGCCGTTCGTGGTCGTCCACAGCACAAGCGCCTCGGAGACCGGCGAAGAGGTATCCGGCCTCGCATCAGATGATGTCGATTCCGTACAACGATGCCGCGTTGGCCGAGGAGAACTTCTCGCGGGCTCTATCGGAGGAGAAGTGCCGCAGGAAGGAGTTGACGTCGTCTGCGGTCGGGCGTTGGAAGGGGTAATCGGTGGAGAAGATCAACCGGTCGATCGTGGTCACGGACAGGGCGTGGTGCAGCAGCGCCGGGTTGAGCATGCCGGAGGTGGTGATGAAGAAGTTCGACCGGATGTAGTCGGACACCGATCGTTCCAAGCCGGCGACGCGGGAGAGACTGTCGGCCCGGTCCAACCAGAACAGCAGCATCTCTCCCCAGTGGCCGAGCACGACCTGGAGGCCGGGATGGCGGTCGAAGGTGCCTCGCAGGATCAGCCGCAGTGCCGCGGTCGCGGCGTCCAAGTGCCATCCCCAGCCGAGAGTGGCCAGGGCGAGATCGGTCATGGGATCGAATCCGCGGTAGGAAGCGTCACGAACGGCCGGCGATGGCAGTTGAGGGTGGACGAACACGGGTTGGCCGAGTTCCGACGCGGCAGAGAAGAAGTCATCATAGGCGAGGTCGTCCAGGAACAGGTCTCCTGACCGGCCGTAGACCATGGTGCCCACGTGCCCCATGCTCGCGGCTCTTTCGAGCTCGCCGCTGACGTCCTTCGGCGATGACATGGGCAGCGTGGACAACGAACGGAACCGGGCCGGATTCCGGGCGACGGCCGCCGCGGCCAAGTCGTTCGCAGCGCGGCTCAGCGCCAAGGCCTCCCTGGGCGGCAGCGGCTGGGTTCCTGGCGGTGTCAGAGCGAGTATCGACACGTCGATGCCCTGAGTGTCCATGGCCGCGATGCGGCCGGCCCCCAGGTCCTCCAAACGTTCCAAATTGTCGTCCATCTCGTTGAAGGCAAGGCTTTCGTCACGGTGCGGCACAGCGCGAAGGGCGGACATCAGGTCCGGCATGATCCAGTGTTCTTCGACAGCGATGAGAGGCATCCCGTCCTTGCCTATCTCTTGTGTGAGATGTGATGACGAACCGCTACGAGGGCCGCGAGGAGGGCCAGGGCGTACGTCCAGTGGTCAATCGGCACGGCTCACCAGGGCACGGTCTGTCCCCAGCGGTCCAGAAACGCCAGACCTGGAGCGCCCAGCTTCGACAGCAGAACGTCCACCAACAGCGGGACGCTCTCCTCGATGGTGAACGGTGCGTCCGGCCCACCGAGCGCGGTGCGAATCCAGCCTGGCGCCATCAGGACGAAGGCGCGCTGCGTCTCGGCCTGGCGGGTCGCAAAGCTGCGCATGAACATGTTCAGGGCCGCTTTACTTCCCCGGTAGACCTCGCGGCCTGCGGTCGTGTTGTTCGTGATGCTGCCTTGCCCGGATGACATCGCCCCGATAAGTCCGGTGGGGGATACGAGATCTTCGAGCGCTTCGATGACGCGCATGGGGCTGAGAGCGTTGGTGATCATCACCTCGACGAAATCGGCTGTCGGAACCGCGCCGATCGGCGTCTGCTCGTTGTTCGTGGTGCCTGCGTTGACGAAGAGCAGGTCGAGCCGGCGTTGCGCGAGCCGTTGGTGCAGGGGCGCCAGGTGGTCGGGCTGATTGATGTCGAGATGCTCGACGGTGACGCGCCCGCCGGCTCGGTCCGCGAGATCGTGCAGGGGCGTCCGGGCAGTGGTGTCACGGACTGTGCCGATGACGCTCCAACCCCGGTCGAGGAATTCGGCCACCATCGCGTGGCCGAGGCCGCGCGAGGCCCCGATGACGAGCGCGGTAGGCGCGTTCTGGCTGGGGACAGTCGATGACATCCAGCGTCATCTCCGTTCTTGTCTGGTGAGCTCACGTCGTGAGTCCGTGACCGCGACCTTGGGCGGCATCGGTCGGTGATGCTGCCGTGGCTCTTCTGCTGTGCGTCGCAAGTCTGTCCGCCGCGATGCCGTCAGGGGCAGCCGAGAAGGTCAATCTGTAGGATTCTCCTCGTGTCCGGCTCCTCGATGTCCGAGTCCGTCGCTGTCCAGCCCGATGATGTGCGAATCATTCGTGCGCTGCAGATCGCCCCGCGGGCTTCTTTCGCCTCGATAGCGGTAGCGCTCGGCCTCACCGAAGGCGCCGTCAACCGCCGGTACCGGCGTCTGTGTGCTGATGGCGTCATCCGCGTCACTGGCGTGGTCAACCCGGGGGCGCTGGCGCAGAGCAGGTGGCTGGTGCGACTCCGCTGCCGCCCCGGCAGCGTCGAAGCGATCGCCGACGCGCTCGCCAAACGTGCGGATGTCAACTGGGTAGCCCTGACCGCAGCAGGCTGCGAAATCACCTGCGCGACCCAGTCACGGACTCAAGAACAGCGCGATGACCTGCTCGGCCGGCGACTTCCGCGCACAGCGGCGGTGCTCGACATCAACGCCTTCGCCATGCTGCGTCAGTTCGTGGGAGGCCGGGGTCACTACTGGACCGCCCTGCAGGGCACGCTGGCCCCAGAGCAGGAAGCCGTGCTCGGCAGCGGCGGCTCCCCCTTCACCGAATCCCCGGTCGTCACCCGCGATCCCGTGCGCATCACAGCTGAGGACGAGAAGATTCTCGACACTCTTGCCACGGACGGTCGCGCCAGTCTCGTCGACCTCGCCACCGCGGCGGGCTCCACTCCGGGACGCGTATCACGCCGCCTTCACGCCTTGCTCCTGCGCCGTGTCGTCCACATCGATGTCGAGATCGCCGCGGCCGCTCTGGGCTATCACGCTCGGGCGAACCTGTGGCTGCGTGTGCATCCGTCGGCGGTGAAGGACACCGGACGCGCACTTGCTCAGGAACCCGAGATCGCCTTCGCGGCGGCCATCTCCGGGCCCCACAACATCCACGCCGTCGCACACTGCCGAGACCTCAACGAACTGTACGAATTCACATCCGATCGCCTCGGGTCCTTGGCCGGACTGCAGAGCATGGAGGTCTCACCTGTACTGCGGCACGTCAAGCAGGCTGGCACGCTGCTGTCCGGCGATCGCCTCGTCGAGCCAGCGCAGGCTCGCGCCGCGAGGTAGTGCTGTGGCACCACCGCAACCTGGCACCGCTGGTCAGCCCTGTTCCCTTCCTTGGGTGCTCTTGCCGGGGGCACTCATGAGATGCACACAACCTTGACCGGGACTTCCCGAGCACCGATCCCCCGACGATCGGTATGGCCGTCGGGGATGCCGACTTCGAGCACGGCTTCCGACGCTCCTCCTTCGCGACGGCGCCACGCAGCGCGAGCACGGCGTCGACGGCCATGCCAGCCCTCGACCACGTCGGCGGCTGGCTACTACTGCTGTCAAGTGATCCGGACCGCGGCTAGGCCGGAAGCTCCTCGCGATCCAAGAACGCACGCGCGGCCTGCCGGACACCTCTTAGCCAGCCGGAATCTCCCGCGGGTTCGCCATGCAGTCGTAGGTGACCTCGCCCCGTCAGGTGGTGTCGCCGGTGGCCTGGGCGGCTTTGGGGTCACGCCTGGAGCTGGCGTGGACAAATTCGTCGCCACCGGAACTTGGCGGGAACAAACCTTTCTGACCGGCTACTACAAGGGCGCGACGTACCACGGCACGGTGCAGATGGCGGTCAACCCAGCGGGGCGCCGCACGAATGGCATGTGGCTGGACTTTGGCGAAGAAGGCCCAGCGGGCCTACCACGACAAAGGCCTGCCCCGTCAGCTCAACACCGCCACGACGGTGGTGCCCGGCGGGAACGCGCCCGAGGCGATGCGCTCGAACAGGCCGTACATCATCTTGGCCTCGTACACCCAGTCGAGCGTGATGCCGTGACGGGCCTTGAAGTCGCGCGTGAAGGCGTCGAGTTCGGGCGTGCGCTTGGCGTATCCGCGGAAGGGGAAGTCGTAATCAATGGCCCAGTTGCCGGTGTCGCGGCCGAAGGCTTCCTGCTGGAGGTGCCTTACCTCGTCGTCCAGGAAGCGGCCGCCGTTGAGCACCGCGAAGCCGAGCGCCCGCTGGTCTCCGGTCAGTCCGGCCGCGATCCCGGCCAGGGTGGTGCCCGTGCCGCACGCGCAGCAGATGACGTCGAAATCCGTGTCGATCTCGGCGGGCAACTCGGCGCAACCGCGCACGCCGAGGCCGTTGCTGCCGCCTTCCGGCACGACGTAACAGGGACCGAACTCGTCGGTGAGCCGGGCCAGCACGTCCGGCTCGGTCTTGCGCCGGTACGTCGTCCGGTCCAGGTAGGTCAGGCGCATCCCCCGGCTGACGGCGTAGGCCAACGAGTCGTTGAGCGGCTGGTGCTCTTCGCCGCGCACCGCTCCGACGGTCTCGAAGCCGTAGTGGTGCCCGGCGGCGGCCACCGCCCGGAGGTGGTTGGAGTACGCCCCGCCGAACGTCAGCAGGCGGGTGTGGCCCTGCTCGCGGGCTGCCGCGAGGTTGTACTTGAGCTTGCGCCACTTGTTGCCGGGCAGCTCGGGGTGGACGAGGTCGTCGCGCTTGAGGTGGACGCGGATGCCGTGGGGCGCCAAGCGGTCGTCGTGGAGTGCGACCAATGGTGAGGGCAGGGTGACGACGAGGCTCGCGTCGGGCTCGTTCGCGGTCACGATCCGAGCCTAGTCAAGTGCTCAGATCTCCCGCTTGAGGATCTTGCCCGTCGCGGTCATCGGCAACGTGTCGCGGAACTCGACGACCCGTGGGTACTTGTAGGCGGCCAGCCGGTCCTTGCACCAGGCTACGATGTCGGCCTCGGTGACGTCGTCGGAGTCCTTGGCCCGGACGAGCACCGCCTTGATTTCCTCGCCGTGGGAGGCGTCGGGGACGCCGACGACCGCGGCCAGTGAGACCGCCGGGTGGGTCATCAGCAGCTCCTCGATCTCGCGCGGGTACACGTTGAAGCCGCCGCGGATGATGAGGTCCTTGGCGCGGTCGACGATGTAGTAGAAGCCGTCGGCGTCCTTGCGGGCCAGGTCGCCGGTGCGGAACCAGCCGTCCCGGAGCACCTCGGCGGTCGCCTCGGGGCGGCCGAGGTAGCCCTTCATGACGTTGTGGCCCTTGATCGCGATCTCGCCGACCCCGCCGGTCACCTCAGCCCAGTCGTCGTCGATCAGTTTCATCTCGACGCCCGGGATGGGCACGCCGATCGATCCGACGCGGGGTTCCTCGCCGTACACGGAGAACGACGCCACCGGCGAGGTTTCCGACAGGCCGTAGCCTTCGAGGATCGTGACGCCGAACCGGTCCCGGAAGTCCCGGTGCACCTCCCCCGGCAGCGCCGAGCCGCCGGACACCGCCACGCGCAGGCGAGCCGCCAGCGCGGACACGTCCACGCTCTCGTCCAGCGCGCCCAGCAGCCCCCAGTACATGGTCGGCACGCCGGCGAAGAACGTCACGGTCTCCCGGAGCATCAACCCGAGCGCGGCCCTCGGCTCGAACCGCGGCAGCATGACGATGGTGCCGCCGAAGGCGACGGCGCCGTTCTGCACGACCGTCTGCCCGAACGAGTGGAACAGCGGCAGCACGCACAGATAGGTGTCCGGGTTCGCCGGGTCGGCGGCGAACAGGTCCCGGCCGGCCAGCGCGTTGTCGCGCATGTTGCGGTGCCGCAGTTCCGCGCCCTTGGGCCGGCCGGTGGTGCCCGAGGTGTAGAGGATGACCGCGGTGTCGTCGTCGTCAACGTCGAGGGTGTCGAACTCGGTGGCCTCGTCCGCCCAGGGTGGGGGCGCCGCGGCGGGCAGGACGAACAGCGAGCAGGCCTCCGACACAGCCTCCGCTGCCCACTCGCCGATCGGCAGGTCCGCGGTGCCCTCGAAGGCGAAGTAGGCGACCGCGCCGGAATCGCCGAGGTGGTAGGCGATTTCGCGGGGTTTGAGCAGCACGTTCAGCGGCACCACGGTCGCGCCGGCCTTGAGGATTCCGAAGTAGACGATCGTGAAGTGCGGCAGGTTGGGGCAGGACAACGCGACCTTGTCCCCCGGCCGCACGCCGTGGCGCGCCAGGAGGTTCGCGACCTGGTTGGCGGCGCCGTCGAGCTGGGCGTAGCCGATCCGGCGGTCGCCGAACACGATCGCGGCGCGGTCGGGGTGCTCGGCGGCGGTGCCGGTGAGCAGGGTGGCCAGGTTCGTCATTCGAAGTCCTCTCAGAGCGTCACGGGCAGCGCGGGCACGGCGGCCGCGAGTTCGCCGACCAGGACCGACGCGTCGGGCAGGGAGTCGAGGTCCAGCACCATCCGCTCGATGCGAGCCCACCGGCCGGTGATGCCGATCGACTCGGCGAGGCGGCGTGCCTTGTCCACGACGGCCGGGTTCGGCAGGGGCCGCGTCGGGCCGCCGAGCGGGCCGTCCACCTCGATCTCTTCCGTGCCGCCGTCGCGCAGCGCGAGCCGCATGCGGGTGCGGAACCGGTCCTGGGGCGTGTCGAAGTCCGGGCAGTGGCGGACGTCGACACGATCCAGCACCGACCACACATCGTCGGCGGCGATCCGGTCACGGGTGAACTGCCCGGCGAGGACCTGGCCGTCCAGCAGGGCGACCGACACGGCGTAGCCGATGTTCATCTGCGCGCCGATCGTCTCCAGTGGACGCTCCGGCCGCCACCAGCCGTGGTGGTAGGCGGCGTGCGACACCTCCACGGTGATGGCCGCGATGTCGTCGGCCGTGATGCCGCGCGACCGGGCTTCCAGCGCGCAGTCGATGGGCGCGTGGGTGGCGGCCATGGCCGCGTAGGCCTTCACCCCGGTGTCGGTGAGCACCCACTCCTCCCCCAGCCCGGCGGTGATCAGGTCCGCGCGCGGGTCGTGTCCCTCGCCGAAGGTCACGAGGAACCCGCCGTACTCGCGCTCGTAGACCCGCTTGATCCCGGTGTAGCCGGCTTCGGCGAGCGCCGCGGCGTAGAGGCCGTTGCGGGCGGCGAAACCGTGGTGCATCCGCTTGGACATGGCCTCGTACTGGGCTGCCATCAACCCGGCCGACTGGGTCGCGGCCAGCCCGAGGGCGTCCTCGACGCGGGCGGCGTCCAGGCGCCGCAACCACGCCGACGTCGCGGCACTGGCGTGGGTGCCGAACACCGCGCCGGAGTGCCAGCCGCGGGACAGCATCTCGGCGCCGTGCAGCGCCAGCCCCACCCGGGGGCCGACCTCGTACCCGGCAACCAGCGCCGTGAGCAGGTCCCGCCCGGACACCGTCCGGTCGAGGGCCGCGATGGTGCTGACCGCGCTCGGGACGACGAGCGAGTTGCTGTGCAGCGGCGCCCGCACGTGGTAGTCGTCCAGTTCGAAACCCTGGATGAAGGTGCCGTTGAGCAGGCACGCCGCGGGAGCGGAGGTGGTGCGGTCCCAGCCCAGCAACGGCACGTCGCCCTTGCCCTCGAGGGCGAGCACGGCGTCCACGGCCCGCTCGGACCACGGCAGCCGGGCTCCGACCAGCGCGCACACCAGCCCGTCGAGCAGGAGATGCCGAGCCCGCTCGCGCACCGCGTCCGGGATGTCGTCGTGGCGCAGGCCGGCGATCCAGGTCGCCAGCCTGCCGGTCACGCCGTCGGGGTCGGTCGGGTTCACGCGGTCACCTCGTAGCGGTTGCGGATGCGGGTTTCCAGCTGTTGCAGGGCCAGTGTCGGCAGGAGCGCGAGGACACCGGTGAGGAGGACCTGGCCGATGATGTTCTCCACCCGCGCCAGCGACAGGTTGCGCAGCAGTTCGTAGCCCAGGCCGGAGGAGCCGGAGAACATCTCGGCGAGCAGCAGGCCGATCAGGGTGAGGCCGAAGCACAGGCGCATGCCCGAGGCGAGCGAGGGCAGCACGCTGGGCACCACGATCCGTCGCAGCAGGGACCACCGGGACATGCCCAGGCTCGCCGACAGCTTCAGGTGCAGCCGGCGCACCCCGGCGGTGGCCTCCACCATGATCAGGAACATCGGCAGCACCCCGGACACGAAGGCGAAGGAACCCCTGCTGAGGTCGCCGATGCCGAGGAACAGCAGGAAGATCGGGTACAACACGATCTTGGGGACGCTGTTGAGCGCGTACACCACGGGCAGGGTGGCCCGCGACCAGAACGCGCTCAGGCCGAGGAGCATGCCGGTGACCGCTCCGGCGGCGATGGCCGCGGCGTAGGACAGCAGCAGCACGCGGGCGGTGTCGCCGACGCTGCCGAGGAACCGGCTGTCGGTGATATCCGACCGCAGGCTCTGCAGGGCCTCGCCGGGTCCGGGGTAGACGGCGCTGTCGGCCAGTGCCGCCGTCACCGTCCACACCGCCACCAGGGCGACGGCGAGGACCAGCGGCGGCACCCATCCGGGGCTCCGGCGGGCGCTCATCGCCGCCGCCAGTCGAACGCGCTCAGCGCCGCCCCGAGCGCGAGGTTGGCGAGCAGCGCGAAGACGCTGACGAATACGATGCCCGCGTACATGTCGAGGGTGTCGAAGTTGTTGTAGGCCCGGTTGACCACCTGCCCGAGCCCGGTGGTGGCGAGGATGAACTCGGTGGCCAGCACGGCGATGATCGCGTACGCCAGGCCGAGTTTCAGCCCGGCGAGGATGTCCGGCAACGCCGAGGGCAGCAGGATCTTGCGCAGCTGCTGCGCCCGGGTCATCTCCAGGGACCGGGCGAGCTTGGTGACGATCGGTGGCGCCGACTCGAACCCGACCAGGGCGTTCGCGATGACGATGACGACGCTGAACAACGTGGCCAGCAGGACGATGGGCAGCACGCCGGTCCCGAACATCACCACCATCACCGGGTAGAGCGCGAAGACCGGCAGCGCGTAGAACACGTTGACGTAGGGCTTGACGGCCCGGTGCACCCAGCGGGAGCGGGCCATGGCGTAGGCGACGGCGACCCCGGCGACCGCCGAGGCGGCGAAGCTGACGCAGATGAGCAGGACACTGCGCAGCAGCGCGCCGACGACGAACTCGCGGTCGCCGAGCAGCTCGATCGCGCGGGCGACCATCTCGCTGACCGGGATGAGGTCGAGCCGGGACACGGCGCCCGACCGCGCGTACAGCTCGATGGCGGCGATGGCCCCGATGACGAGGACGAGCGTCCACGCCGGGGACGGCAGCCCGGCGACCCGGTGCGGAGTCGGCCGCACGTAGGACGGGACGACGGAGGAACGGGTCTTCATCGCTCGCTCCTCATCGCGACCTCGGCCTCGGTGCGGATCTGCGCCCAGATCCGCTCCTGGGCCGCCGTCGCCGCCGGTTCGGCCAGTGCGACGTGCGCGCGCGGCCGGGGCAGGCCGACGGGGACTTCGTCGATGAACGTGCCGGGGCGGCGGCCCATCACGAGCACGCGGTCCGACAGCAGCACCGCCTCCTGGATGCTGTGGGTGATGAACAGGACGCCGCACCCGATGGTCTCGACGACGCGGAGGAGTTCCTCGGCCATCAGCATGCGGGTCTGCTCGTCGAGCGCGCCGAACGGCTCGTCGGCGAGGATGAGGTCCGGGTCCATGGACATCGCGCGGGCCATGGCGACGCGTTGCCGCATGCCGCCGGACAGCTGCGCCGGGTAGTGGTTCTCGAAGCCGCCGAGCCCGACGACCTCGACGAGTTCCCTGGCCCGTTCCCGCCGTTCCTTGCGGCCGACGCCGCGCACCTCCAGCGCGAAGGCGACGTTGTCGACCACGGTGCGCCACGGCAGGGTCGCCGACTCCTGGAAGACGATCGCGGTGCGCCGGCGGGGACCGGTGAGCGGTGCGCCGTCCACTTCGACACGGCCGCGCGCCGGGTCCTGGAGGGCGCCGATGATCTCCAGCAGGGTCGATTTGCCGCATCCGCTGGGCCCGACGATGGACACGAATTCGCCTCGGCCGATGGTGAGGTCGACGGGTCCGAGCGCATGGACGGGGCCGAAGTGCTGTTCCACGCCCTCGACCCGCACGATCGGCGTGGTCGTGGTGGACGCGGTGCCGCGCTGCGCCTGCGTCTGCGTGTTCACCGGGCGCCCTCGCATTCGGCCGGGAGCGTGGCGGGCACGTTCGCGGGCAGGTAGGTCTTCTGGAACAGGTCGCAGAACTTCAGGTCGCCGCGGTTCATGGCGAGGCGCTGGGCCTCGACGGCCTGCTGGATCGCTTCGGCGTCGAAGCCGGCGCCCCAGTTGTCGTAGCTGATGGCCTTCTCGACGATCGTGGTCGCCGCGGCCACGTCGATGTCGATGTAGTCGGCGTAGAGCTGGGCGGCCTTGGCGGGGTTGGCGCGGATGAAGTCGACGGCCTCGGCGTAGCCGGCAACCACGGCCTTGACGGTGTCCGGGTTGCGCTCGGCGAACTCCGGGGTCGTGGTGATCACGCTCTGCTGGAACTTCTTCAGGTAGTCGGCGCTGGAGACGACCACCCGGAACTTGCCGGTCTTCGCCACGACCGACGGCGGGACGACGGCGACGTCGACGGACCCGGCTTCCAGGAGCGCGACGCCCTCGCCGACACCGCCGGAGGAGACCCGCTCGATGTCCTGGGTCGCGCCCGCGACCTTGGGCAGGATGTAGGTCAGGGACTGGGTGACCGACTGCGGGTTGGTGTAGGCCCACTTCCGGACGTCGGTGATGGTCTGCACGCGGGTGTTGGTGTCGAGTGTGTAGAAGTCGAGGCCGTAGACGCTCTGGGTCGCACCGGCCACGACGGTCAGCGGGGTGCCCGCTTCGCTGGACTCCAGCACTGAGGTGAAGCCGACGTCGGCCATGGGCAGGTCGCCGCTGAGCATGTTGCGCACGGTGGTGCCGCCGCCCTTGCCCGGCACGATCTCGCCGATGGTCACGCCCCGCTTGGCGAAGAAGCCCTGGTCCTTGCCGACCAGCCAGGGGATCGAGTAGGGCTCGGAGGCGTTGCTGACCGCGATGTCGAACGAGGTCACCCCGGCCGTGTCCGCGCTTCCTCCGCATCCGCTGAGCACCAGTGCGGCGGCGGCCGCGCCGGCGATCAGAGCTGTCGCGCGCTTCATGTGTTTCCTCCTGTGGTCGCGTCGTTGCGATCCAGGAAGCCGGCGGCTTCCAGGCGGTTGATCAGCCCGCCGCCGGCGATGAGCTCGACGACGAACGCGGGCAGGGGCTCGATGTGGTGCTCGGTCCCCCGGGTTTCGTTGCGCAGCAGGCCCGCGGCCGCGTCGATGTCGAGGACGTCGCCCTCGTCGATGAGCGTGCGCGCGTCCGGCACGGTGAGCGCCGGGAGGCCGTAGTTGAGGGCGTTGCGGTGGAACAGCGAGTTGTACTGTTCGGCGACCAGGCACGAGATTCCCAAGTGGACGAACAGTTCGGCGCACGCGCGGCTGGAGCCGAGGCCGAAGTTGCGGCCCGCGACGACGATGTCGCCCGGCTCGACGAGCTTGGGCCAGCCGGGCCGGGTGGCGTCGAACATGTGCTGCGCCGCTTCTTCGACGGGCAGCTTCATCGCGAACCCGGGGTACATGTCGTCGGTGTTGATCTCGTCGCCGAACACCCAGGCCCGTCCACGGGCACGCAGGGGTGAGGTCATGCCGCCACCTCCGCGACCTGGTCGGGCCCGGCGATGTAGCCGGTGAGCGCGGACGCCGCGACCGTGGCGGGCGAGGCCATGTAGACCTGCGCCTCGGTGCTGCCCATGCGGCCGCGGAAGTTGCGGGTGCTGGAGGTGACGCACACTTCGCCCGGGGCGAGCACGCCCATGTGATAGCCGAAGCACGCGCCGCACGTGGAGTTGGTGACCACGGCGCCGGCCTCGACGAGGGTGCTGACGTAGCCGCGCCGGACCGCCTCCAGGTAGACCTGCTGGGAGGCCGGGGTGACGATGAGCCGCACGCCCGGCGCGACCTTGCGGCCCTCGACGACGCGGGCCGCGACCTCCAGGTCGGCGAGCTGCCCGTTGGCGCAGGACCCGATGAACGCCTGGTCGATGCGCGTGCGGTCGAGGCCGGACAACGGCACGGCGTTGTTGATGACGGTGCCCGGCAGGGCGACCATCGGCTCGACGGCACTAAGATCGAGCGTCCGCACGTCGGCGTAGACGGCGTCCGGGTCCGGGTCGCTGCGGGTGTAGTCCGTGCCCGGAGTTACCTCGGCCAGGAACTCCTCGGTGAGCGCGTCGCACGGGAACAGCGTGAAGTCGGCGCCGATCTCGGCTCCCTGTGTGGCGATGGTCCGCCGGTCGGACATCGGCACCGACGCCAGGCCGGGGCCGCCGAACTCGAGCGCGTGGTCGGTGGCGTCGCCGTAGCGGCCGGAGATCGTCAGGAAGATGTCCTTGCCGTTGACGTGGGCCGGTTTCGTGCCGGTGAGCTCGTAGCGGATCGTCGGCGGCACGCGGTACCAGGTCCGGCCGGTGCACAGCATCTGAAGGATCTCCAGCGGCCCCAGCCCTCGCGCGGCGGAGTTCAGCGCCCCGCCGGCGCAGGTGTGGGAGTCGGTGCAGCACACGACGGTGCCGGGCAGCACGAGGCCCTGCTCGGCGATGACCTGATGGACGATGCCGTGCCGGCCCACGTCGTAGAACCGGTCGATGCCGTGCTTGGCGACGAAGGCGCGGGCCTTTGCGCCGTGGCCGGCGTCGCGCGGGGTGGGTGCCGGGACGGCGTGGTCGAGGACGACGGCGACCTTGTCCGGGTCGTGGACCGCGCGGACGTCGGCGAGGCGGTCGTGGGCGAACTGGACGTCGATCACCACGGTCATGTCGACGTCGCAGGTGACGATCTGTCCTGGTTGGACGGTGTCGAGGCTCGCGGCGCGGGCGAGGATCCGCTCGATGATGGTGTCAGGCACGGGCTGCCTCTTTCCGGGCGGTCCACTCGCCGAGGCCGACGGCTTCGAACAGGGCGCGCGGTCCGGTGACGGGGCCGGAGACGAGGCTGCCGCCGGCGATGTCGGACATGGCTTGGGTCATGGCGGTGAAGGCGGCGCCGACGGTGGCGGCGGGCAGGATCGCGCCGGCGTAGCCGAACTGCTCCAGCTGTTCCCGCGACACCTCCGGCGACTTGCCGCCGGGGACGACGTTGAAGATGACGGGGACGCCGACCGCCGACGGGATCGCGGCGACCTGGTCGAGGGTCTGCGGCGCCTCGACGAAGATCACGTCGGCGCCGGCCGCGACGTAGGCCTTCGCCCGGTCGATCGCGGCGTCGAAGCCCTCGACGGCGATCGCGTCGGTGCGGGCCACGATCAGGGTTCCCCGTCGGCGGGCCGCGACCGCCGCTTCGATCTTGAGGGCGAACTCGTCGGCGGCGATGAGGGCCTTGTCGTCGAGGTGGCCGCACCGCTTGGGGAACACCTGGTCTTCGAGCTGCACCGCGGCCGCGCCGGCGTCTTCGTAGGTGCGCACGGTGCGGAAGGTGTTGGTCTCGTCGCCGAAGCCGGTGTCGGCGTCGGCGATGACCGGGACGTCGAGGTGCCGCCGGACCACGGCGATCGCGCGGGCCATCTCGGTGACGGTGGTGAGCCCGATGTCGGGCAGGCCTTCGGCGGCGGAGACGGCCGCGCCGGAGACGTAGGCCGCCTCGGCACCGGCGCGCGCGACGACCGCGGCGGAGAGTCCGTCGTAGACGCCGGGTGCGACGAGCAGCCGTTCGCGGCGCAGGAGTCCGGCGAGCACGGTGGCGTCAGACATCGGCGTGCTCCTCGGCCGGGACGTGCCCCAGGCGGGCGGCGATGGCCCGCGCGGTGGCGGCGACGATCGGGCCGACGCGCTCGGCCTCCTCGCGGTCGAGGCGGATCGACGGGCCGCCGATCGCCAGGGCCGCCTCCGGCCGTCCGCCGAACCCCATCACCGGGGCGGCGACGGAGTTCAGACCCACCTCGCGCTCGCTCTCGGTGAAGGCCCAGCCGCGGTCGCGCACCTGGGTCAGCTGGCGGTCCAGCTCCGCGCGCGTGACGACGGTCGAGTCGGTGTAGCGCTCCAGACCGGCATCGACCGCGGCGCCAAGCGCGGCCTCGTCGAAGGCCATGAAGCACTTGCCGGCCGCACCGGCGTGCAGCGGGAGCACCTGGCCGACGTAGCCGCGGTAGATGACGGAGTGGTGGGACGAGGCCGCCTCCACCAGCACGCGGGTGGCGCCCTGGCGCACGTAGAGCCCGGCGCTCTCCCCCGTCACGTCGCGCAGCTGCTCGACGAACGGCCGCGCGACGCCGAGCAGGCTCGACCCCGACCGCGCCGGGGCGCTCCAGACGAGCACCCGCAGGCCGACGCGGTAGGTGTCGCCCTCCCGCACGAGGAGCCCCTCCTGCAGCAGGGTGGACACGATCCGCGCGACGGTCGTCGCGGGCAGCCCGGTGCGGGCGCGGATGTCCGCCACCCCGAGCCGAGGCTCGGCCTCGGTGAAGCAATCCAGTACGTCGCACGCGCGTCCGAGCACGCGCACCCCCGGCTCAGCCATCCATCCTCCAAGCACCGTTCTGCGGTTTCGAAAACCGTATAGCGGTTTTGGACGGTAGAGGGGTGAGCCCCGTCACGTCAAGCTCCGCGGACGTGCGCAGGCGGGACTTGCGACAACTGGGGAGGTGCTGACCAGCGGGTTCGCCGGTGCTGCGACAGGGTCGGGGAAGTGCGATGAGACTCCGGCCGGCCGTTCTCTGCGGCATGCACGGAGGCTTACGACCGGATTCCCCGCTACGGCATCGACGGCGGTCTGGCTCCGCGCCTACCAGCTGCGCGATCACCGAGCCAAGGGCGCCACCCTCGACAAGTGGCTGATCGGGCGCCGACGGCGTCAGTCCACTTCGGACACCAGGCCGACCCGGTAGGCGAGGACGACCGCCTGCACGCGGTCTCGCAGGTCGAGCTTGTTGAGGATGCGGGAGACGTAGGTCTTCACCGTCTCCGCGGACAGCACCAGCGCCGCGGCGATCTCGGCGTTGGACAGGCCTGCGGCGAGCTGTTCGAAGACCTCCAGCTCGCGGGGGGTCAGGGCCCGCACGACCTTGTCCCTCGCCGCGCGGGACGGGTCGGCCGGGCGCAGCCGTTCCGCGAAGTGGCCGATCAGGCCCCGGGTGACGGCCGGGGCGATCAGGGACTCGCCGCGGGCGATGGTGCGGATGCCCTCGACCAGCTGGGCCGGCTTGGCGTCCTTGAGGAGAAACCCGCTGGCACCGGCGCGGAACGCCTCGTAGACGTACGCGTCGACGTTGAAGGTGGTGACCACCAGCACCTTCGGCGGCGCCTCGACGCCGGGGCCGGCGATCTGCCTGGTCGCCTCGATGTCGTCCAGGACGGGCATGCGGATGTCCATCACGACCACGTCGGGGCGCAACCGGCGCGCCATCTCCACCGCCTCGCGGCCGTCCGCCGCCTCGCCGACCACGGTCATGTCGGGCGGTGACGACAGGACGGTGACGTAACCGGTGCGCACCAGCTCCTGGTCCTCGCAGATCAGCACGCGGATCGGCGCGGTCATGCGGCGCCGACCGGGATCAGGGCGTGCACGCGGAAACCGCCGTCCGGGCGTGGTCCGGCGACCAGGTCGCCATCGAGCATCCGCAGCCGTTCCCGCAGCCCGCGGAGCCCTCGTCCGCCGGACGGCGACACCGGTGCGGTGACGGGCCCGGTGGTGGTCACCTCGATCTCCAGGTTTTCTTCGCCGTGCCGGAGCAGGACCGTGGTCGGTTGCCCGGTCGCGTGCTTGATCGCGTTGGTGAGCGCTTCCTGCACGACGCGGTAGGCGGCCAGTTCCACGTCGACGGGCTGCGGCCTGCTGACGCCTTCTTCGGTCCATTCGACGGGTTGTCCGGACAACCGGGCCTGCTCGACCAGGTCGCTCACCCGCCCGATGGCCGGCGTCCGGACCGGATCATCGCCAGTCACCTCGAGCACGTCCAGCAGCGACCGCAGTTCGGTGAGCGCCCGGCGCCCGGTGTCGCTGATGGCGCTCAGCCCGTCCCCGGCGCGTGCCGGCTCCGCCTCGAGCAGGAACTGCGCCGCGTCGGCCTGGACCACCATCGCCGTCACGTGGTGGGTGACCACGTCGTGCAGGTCGCGGGCGATCCGCGCCCGCTCGGTGGACGTGGCCACCTCGGCGGCCAGCCGCTCGCGTTCGGCCTGTTCCGCGCGCCACCGGCGCACCCCGGTCCCTGCCAACCAGATCACCGCCATCATCAAGTAGAACGCGAGGTAGTCGAGGAACCGCGGGGGCGCCCCCAGGGTGTGCAGGACGACCGCGAGCACGGCGTAGGCCGCCGTGACCGCCGCCGCCAGCCTGCGACGGAACCGGGCGAGGTGCGCACCGGCGGCGTACAACGCCAGGAGGAGCCCCATCTTGCCGAACGTGTCCGGGTAGCCGAGCACCTGTCCGACGGCGAACGCGCTGCCGACGAGGGCGAGGCACACGGCGGGCCACCGGGTCCGCACCGCCAGCGGCAGGCACAGTGCCAGGGTCAGCACCAGCCCGGCCACCGCACCGGCGTCGCGCCGCGGGAGGTCGCCGATCTCCGGCCCGATGTGGGAGATCGCGGGCACGAAGGCCAGCACCGCGACGACCACCGCCAACGCGGTGTCCTTGACGAGAACGGGGAGACGGGGCCACTGGCGGACCACCGCGCGGATGGGGGCGGCCGTGTCGGCGAGCACCCGTCGGAGTCTAGCGACGGCGCATCGGCACCAGGTTGCCGCGCCTGCGCGCGGCGACGAGCATCGGCACGGCCAGGACCAGGCTCACGATGACGGGCACGATCGACGCCTCGAGGCCGAAACCGCCGCCGGTGAGCAGGTCGGGGCCGGTCGGCTGGGCGACCAGCAGGCCCGCGCCCGGGTGCCCCGAGACCGGGATGCCGAGCAGCCCCACGCTGGTGTTCCAGGCGAAGTGCAGGCCGATGGCCAGCCAGATGTCGCGGCACCACAGGAACGCGGCGCCGAGCAGCACACCGGCCTCGACGGCGATCGCGAACGAGCTCCACAGCGTGGCGCCCGGGTTGGCCAGGTGCACGAGACCGAAGAACACCGCGGTGACGGCCAGCGCGACCCAGCTGCCGAACAACCGTTCCAGTGCCTGCAACGCGAGACCGCGGAAGATCAGCTCCTCGGTCACCGCCGCTCCCAGTTGCACGGCCATCACCGTCGCGGTGATCGCGCCCTTGTCGCCGGACAACCCGGTGAACGAGAACTCGGTCATCACGACGATCACCGAGGTGGCGATGAACACGACCCCGAGCACGACGCCGGTCAGCGCGCGGGGCACCGCCCGCGCCGAGAGTAGTTCCGGCGTGCTCCGCCGCGCGACGTAGCGCATGACCAGCCAGTAGACGGGGACCGCCGCGACGGCCCCGACGGCGGCCAGCACCGGCGGCCCGCCGGAGGTCAGCGCCGACACCCCGCCGACACCGGCGATCCCCACCAGCATCCACACGAGCGGAAACCGCAGAACGCGGTCGAACTTCCCAGCTCTGTGACCCGTGCTTGCCACAACTCCCGCGTCCACTCCGGACCTCCCGTCGACCGTGGCCACCGCGAACCGGTGACCGCCACGAACGTTACGAGCGCACGGCCGGCGTGGAATCCCCGCAGAGACGACGATCCGGGTAGCTCGCTCGGGGGATCCCGGTGCGGACTACGGAAGTGTCCACGCCAAGGGGATCCGCGTCGGGCAGTTGAGGTCGCCGGCGCCACGGTGGCGAGCTGCGACACGGATGACGCGGCGGACGGGACCGCGCCACCGACCGTCGCCGAGGTGGCCGCCCCCTCCGCGGCACCTGGGGCACGTACCCGCCACTGGCCAAGGGCGCCAGTCGTGATCCCTGGCTCGTCTGCTGCGCGGTCCAGGTTCCGCTCGACTACGGAAACCCTGGCGGCGCCACCATCGACGTGGCCGTCTCAAAACCGCCCGCGAGCGTCGCGGTGTCCTGCTGCTGAACCCGGGCGGCCCGGCCCTGCCCGGCCTGGACATGCCGGGTGCCCTGGCGCCGACCCTGCCGGCGTCGGTGCTGGCGGCCTACGACCTGATCGGTTTCGATCCGCGCGGGGTCGCACACAGCGCGCCGAGGACAGCATCCGGGTGGCTCTCGGGGAGAAGAAGACTTCCTACTGGGGCCAGTCCTACGGCACCTACCTAGGCGCGGTCTACGCGTCGCTGTTCCCCGACCGCGCCGACCGGGTCGTCCTGGAGGGCAACGTCGATCCCCGGAAGGTCTGGGCCCACGCGACGGACAACTGGGGCAAGGGCATGGCGGACCGCTTCCCCGACGCGGCCCGCCTCGCCGCCGCGCAGGACGCCGTGCTCGGACTGGGCAGCACCGCCGACGAGGTCGCCCGCAACTACCTGGCACTCGCCGACCGCCTCGACCGCACTCCCGCCCCCGTACCGGGCGCGGGAGTGGCTCTGGCCGGATCGATGCTGCGCAACGTCACCTACAGCCTCCTGCTGCACAACGAGACCCTGCCGGTGCTGGCCCAGTTCTGGTCGGCCGCCGCGCACCTGGCCGACGGCGCGCTCACGGAGACGGCCAGGTGCTGCAGCAGGTCTTCGCCGCGCCGCCGGCCACGCCGGGAGTGCCTGCCGACAACCAGGCCACCATGTTCCTGGCACTGATCTGCGGTGATGCGCGGTGGTCGCGCGACGTCGACACCTACGCCCGAAGCGCCGCCGCGGACCGCGCGGCCTGGCCGCTCACCGCGGGCATGCCCGCCAACATCTGGGCGTGCGCCTTCTGGCCCGAACCGGTCGAGGAGCCCGTCGCGGTGACCGCCGAGGGACCACGCAACACCCTGATCCTGCAGAACCGCCGGGACAACGCCACCCCGTGGGAGGACGCCCTCGGGCTCGCCGAGGTCCTCGGCCGGCGCGCGGGTTCCGTCGGCGCCGACAACGGCGGCCACTACGTCTACGGCCAAGGCTCCACCTGCGTCGACCAGGCGACCGTGACGTTCCTGACCACCGGCCGGCTATCGGAGGAGAACCTCTACTGCACCGACGTCCCAGAGGGATGACCGCGCGGGGTCACGGCCGCGGCACGTTCTCGGAGCCCTCGGGTCCGGGCCGCAGCGCGGCTCCGAAACCGTCGACCGACATGCTGAGGTTGCCCGCTTTCCTGGTTCCGATCGGCATCCGGCTAGCGACTGCCTGCCCCCGGCGTGAGGACGGTGCGGTCGAAGGGGCCGCCGTGGGCCGCGGCGTGGGTGACGGCCTCGTTGACCTGGTCGAGGCCGAACCGGGTGATGCGTTCGGGCGCGAGGTTCAGTGCTCCCGTCGCGATGAGGCGGATCATGCCGACGTTCGCCGCGCGCGGGTACATCCATTGGCCCCGGACGGTCACCGAGTTGCGCATGATCCAGGGGTAGGGCAGGGCAAGATCCGCACCGCCGAGCATGCCGACGCCACCCATCAGCACGACCCGCCCGTACTCGCGCACCGTCATGGCGGCCGCGCGGGCCACCGAGCTGGGCGCCTCGGGCGGCAGGAGATCGAGCACCATGTCGATCCGGCCGTCGGTGGCCGCCGCCATGGCCGCGCGGTCGGTGTCTTCGTCTCCGCTGAGCTCGACCGGGCTCACCCGCGCGCCGAACCGGTCGGCGAGCAGGTCGAGGACGGCCCGGTTGCGGCCCGGGGCCACCACGTGCCCGGCACCCATGGCGAGCGCGACGGCGACGGCGCTGCTGCCGAGGTTGCCGGTCGCCCCGCTGATCAGCAGCGTCTCCCCCGCCTCGAGCCGGCCTGCCAGCAGCCCGCCGTAGGGAATGGTGTGCACGCCCAGCACGGACCAGCGTTCGGGATCGGCCGCGGCGCCGGCGGGCAGGGGGTACACGTTCTCCGTGGGCACGCGCATGAGTTCGGCGAACGGCCCGTCGTGGAAGTACCGGGCCAGCCTGGCGCCCCCCTCGCCGCGGGAGCTCCAACCCTGCAGCGTGATGTCCGGTGTCAGGGCGTCGTCGCGGGCGCGGACCGTCGAGTCGCACCACACCACGTCCCCCACCTTGAGCTTGGTGGCGTCCGGCCCCACGCTCACCACCCGGCCGATGCCGCCGACACCCGGCACGACCGGCAGTTCCAGCGGATAGCGCCGGGCACCACTGAACACATCGGCCGCGTACGGGGGCACGCAGGTCGCCAGGACCTCGACCACCACCTCACCGGTGCCGGTTCGCGGGTCCGGCGCGTCGTGCACCTTGAGCGGGGAACCGAAAGCTGTGAGTGTCGCTGCACGCATGGAAAACCTTCCTGTCTCGTCCTCCGCCACGCTAGGCGCGGCACGGACATGCGGGAAGCGATGATCCGGCATCTCTGGTATGCGTAGTCAGCATGGACGTGTCGAGCGCGAGCCTGCGGGTGCTGTGTCAGATCGCCGAATCGGGCAGCTTCACCGCTGCCGCCGCGGAGCTGGGCTACACGCAGTCCGCGGTCTCGCGCCAGGCGATCGCGCTGGAACGCAGCGTCGGAGCCACCTTGTTCGAGCGGCGGACCGACGGGGTGCGGCTCACCCAGCGCGGGCTGACGCTGCTGCGCCATGCCCGGACGATCCTGGAGTCGGTCGACGCGGCCGAGCGTGACCTGACCGGTGCGGCTCCCCGCACGGAACTGGTGCGGCTCGGGCTGGTCCTCAGCGCCGGCCCGGTGATCCTGCCCGCCGCACTCGCCCGGCTCGCCAGGACAGCGCCCGGGGTCCGGGTCGCCACCCGCGAAGGCACCACGCCGGGCATGGCCAGGGCGTTGCGCACCGGTTCCATCGACGTCGCCGTGCTCACCTCGCGCCCGCCGCACCGCCCACCGGACGGCGAGTCACCGCGGCTGCACACCACGGTCGTCCAGGACACCGAGCTCCTCGTGGCGGCGTCGGCCACCGGCACGTTCGCGGGCCGCACGTCCGTGCACGTCGACGAACTGGTCGGCGCGCCGTGGATCGCCAGCCCCTCGTCGAGCGGGGAGCCACTGCTCGGTGTCTGGCCGGGCCTGCCGGGGCGAGCGCACATCGTCCACAATGCACGGGACTGGCTGACGAAACTGCATCTGGCGGCGGGTGGTTTCGGCGTCACCACGATCCCGGAAGGCTTGTCGCCGGTGCTGCCGCCGGGCGTGATTCCCCTGCGGGTCCAGGGCGCGCCGCCGGAGATCCGCAGGGTCCTCGTCGCCCGGCTCCCCGGCCCTGCCACGCCGGCGATCTCGGCGGTCACCCAGGCGATCATCGCCGGGGCTACCCAGCCGTGACCAAAGCCGTGTCGGACGACCGGCAGGGGATTCGAGGAGTCGGTGTCGACGAGTGCGAACCCGGCTTCGGTCGCGTCGGGGTGGCGCACGACCGGAGACAGCGACGGCCTACCTCCGCCGAGCAGGTTCCGGCGCTCGGCGTTGAACACCTCCCGGACGGCAGCCAGGCCCTCCGCACCCAGGACGTGCCGGGCGATCTCGGTTCCCGCGATCCAGGGGCCTGCGAGACGACGGCCCTGACGCGGGTGTCGATGGCGTCGCAGGGCTGCGCGAACGTGATGGCCATCTGCATGTCCCGGCACTGGGTGACCGCATCGAACTCCTCGCGTGGCTGACCGTCGCCGGGTCCGAAGCCGCGGTGGTCGTACAGGACCACCCCGAAACAGCGGTCGGCCAGCCATTGGGCCGCCGGCGCCAGTCGCTCGGCGGAGTCCGCCATTTCGGGGAGGGGCATGATCACCACGGGCACCGGGCCCGCGAGCTCACTGTGCGGCGACGCGCGCCAGAGCCCAGTCGTTGTAGTCCTTTTCGGACGTCTCGCGCCGTATCCGGGCGGAGTTCTCGACATCTTCGCCGACCAGGTACCGGAGCTGGGTGCTGTCGTCCTCGGCCGCGGTGACGACGGCTTCGGCCACCGTCCGGGCGGTCGCGAGCCGGTGAGGGCCCTCCTGCTCGAAACCTCCCATCACCTGCCGCACGAGCGTCATGTAAGCGGCGGGGACGGGCACGGCCTGAGCGCTTTCGGCGGTGCGGGCCAGGAAGTTGGTCCCCCGCACCAAGCCGGGCTCGACGAGCTTGACCGAGACCCCGCGCGCGGCCGCCTCGTAGCGCAGGGATTCGGTGAAGCCTTCGACGGCGAACTTGGTCGCGCTGTACACCGACAGCAGTGGCTCAGGGACGATCCCGGCCCCGGAGCTGATCGCGATCAGACGGCCGCCCTGGGCCGCGAGGATCGGCAGGGCGGCCTGCGTCACCTGCATCATCCCGAAGACGTTGGTCTCGAACAGCGCCCGGACGGTGGCCATCGGGGTGGACTCGAAGACGGAGAACAGCCCGGCGCCGGCGTTGTTGACGACGCAGTCGAGCCGGCCGAACCGGGCCAGGGCGCCCCGGAGTGCGGTCTGGATCGAGTCCGGGTCGGTGATGTCGAGTACGGGGGTCAGCAGGTGTTCGGTGGCTGGGCCGAGGTGGTCCTCCGGCAGCGGGCGGCGGGCCGTCGCGACGACGTTCCACCCCCGGTCCAGGAAGAGCTCGGCTGCGGCCTTGCCGAACCCCGAGGAGCTGCCGGTGATCAGGACGGTTTTGCGGGTCTCTGTGCTCACGCATCAAGTCTCGACGCCGCCACCCGGACTGTCTATCATCAGAACTCCGATATTAGTTAGCGAGAGTCCGGATGAGCGATCCTCTGGCCGAGGTGATCGGCCTGCTGCAGCCGTGCGTCGTCCTCTGGAAACAGATCGAGGGCTCCGGGCGGTGGGGGCTGCGGTTCGAGGGGAACTCCGACGTCAACTTCGGTGTGGCCACCGCCGGCCAATGTTGGCTGCGGTGCGAGGGAGACCCGGTCCCGCTCGCGGAGGGGGACTTCCTGCTGCTGTCCGGTCCGCCCGCCTTCACTTTCAGCAGTGACTTCGGCGCGGCGGTCGTCGACGGGGAACGGGCGCTGGCCGGCGTTCCGGACAACCACTTGAGACTGGGCAGCGGGGAAGGGCCGGTCACGCGGCTGCTCGCCGGGCATTTCGCGATCGAGCCGGAAAACGCCCATCTCCTGCTGGATCTGCTGCCGACGGTGGTCCATCTGCGGGCGGGCACCGACGGCGCCGGGCGGATCGCGAAGCTGCTCGAACTGATCGGCGACGAAGCGGGCGCGGACCGGCCCGGTGGGTCGCTGGTGCTGTCGCGGCTCGTCGAGGTGATGCTGGTCGAGGCGCTGCGCAGCGCTCCGGCGACGCTGGAGCACCCGCCGGCCAATCTCCTGGCGGGCCTGAGCGACCCGCCGGTGGCGGCTGCCCTGCACGCGATCCACGCGGACGTCGCCCGGCCCTGGACGGTGGCCGACCTGGCGGCCGAGGCGCGGATCTCCCGGTCGGTCCTGGCCGAGCGGTTCGCCCGGCGCGTGGGCCTGACGCCGATCGAGTACCTGCTGTCCTGGCGGATGGCCATCGCCAAACGCGCTCTGCGGCAAGGGAACCAGCCGATCGCCGAGATCGCGCGGCAAATCGGCTACGGCTCGACGAGCGCGTTCAGCACGGCGTTCGCCCGCGTCACCGGGTCAGCTCCCGGCCGGTACGCGCGCAGGCGGACCGCTGAATGAGGTTGTTCCGCGCCGGTTGCCGGTGTCGTGGGTCAATCCCCTGCCGAACGTTCCAGGATCGCCTGGGCGCGCAGGATGACGGGGCGGTCCACCATCTGTCCGTTGTGGACGCCGACGGAGCCGTCGGTGACCGAGGCCAGGATCTCCTTCGCCCACTGGACTTCCTTTTCGGAAGGGGTGAAGGCGGCGTTGACCGCGTCGACCTGCCGGGGGTGGATGCACAACTTTCCGGTGAAGCCCAGTTCGATCGCGTGCGCCAAGTCCGCGCGCAGGACCGCCGGGTCGTCGAGGGTGGTGGTGACGCCGTCGATCGGGGCGGCGCGGCCGGTCGCGGCGGCGGCGAGCACCACTGCGGAGCGGGCGTGCAGTAGGGCGGTGTGGGAGCGGTGGTCGACGCCGAGCTGGGCCGCGAGGTCGATGCTGCCGAACGCGGGCCGCACCACCCCCTCCGCGGCGCAAACTTCGACCGCCCTGGTCACGCCGAGTGCGGTTTCGATCAGCGGGATCACCGGCGCGCCGATCGATTCCAGCACGGCGGGGTCTTCGGCCTTGGGCACGAGCACCGCCGTGGCGCGCCCGGCGAGGGCCAGGTCGTCGTCGAACCAGGGGGTGCCGGGGCCGTTGATCCGCACCACCGCGTCATGGCCGTCGGCCAGCCACGCGCGGACGTGTTCCCGACCCTGGGTCTTGCTGTCCGGGCCGACGGCGTCCTCCAAATCGAGCACCACCACATCACAGCCCGACGCGGCGGCCTTGGCGAACCGGTCGGGTCGGTGGCCGGGCACGAACAGGAAACTCCGCGCCCCGGCGATCATGCGACACCCCGCAACTGGCCGGTGGCAGTCTGCCGCCCGTGCATGTCCCGCACGCTCGTGGTCACCCCGTCGGATTCCTTGGTGGCGCTGGTGATCAGCCCCTGGTGGTCGAACAACGGGGCCACTAGCCGGTAGGTGAACTCTACTTCACCGCCGACACCACGAGCGCGGGCGGCTTCGGCCATTGCCAGCGCCTGCAGCGGCCCGTGCGTCAGCAAACCCGGATAACCCTCCACGTCCCGGGCGTAGTCGCGGTCGTAATGGATGCGGTGCGCGTTGTAGGTCAGCGCGGAGAACCGGAACAACAACGTCGGCGTCACCTCGATCGCCCACTCCCCGGCCCCGGCAGGCACCACCTCCCCACCCGAGACCGCGGGGAGGCTCCCGGCGGCAGGGCGGTAGACCAGGTCCTGCCGCTCCTCCACCACCACCCGCCCGCCCTGCGAGATCAGGTGCTCCACCACCACGAACGTCAACGGCCCGGACCGGCCCTGCTTGTCGGCCACCGACACCACCCGGGTGCGCCGCGTCGCCGGCTCCCCGCACCGCAACACCCCATGGGTGCGGACCCGGCCGCCGGCCCACATCCGCCGCCGCCCCGGCCCCGGCGGCGC